>WRCZ01000198.1 GCA_009783685.1 Actinomycetes bacterium | reverse complement strand
GAACCCGGAACGGCCCTGGGCGGAGGCACCCGAATCCGAGGAGTCCGCGGCGGCACGCCGCGAGGAGTACCTGCGGCGGCAGGCCGCCGAGCGCGACAGCATCGGCGCACTCCACAAACGGGCCCAGCACCTGGAGAAGGCGGGGAACCTCAGGGGCGCGGAGCGGATCTGGCAGCAGGCGGCGGACCGGGGGAACACCTACGCCCTTGCGAGCCTGGCACGGTTGCGCGAGTGGGCCGGCGACCGCGAGGGAGCGGAACGTCTCGCCCGGCAGGCGCTGTCCAGCGGGGACCCCACGGCCGTCAACACGCTGGCGCGCCTGCGCGAGCGGGCCGGCGACCTGACGGGACTGGGCCGGCTGTGCCTCCCGGCCGACGACATCGACAGCCCGATGGTCCTCGTCTCGCTGGCGGCGATCCACGAGTCCGCGGGGGACGCTGACGGCGCGGGACGTCTGCTGGAGCGCGCCGCTCGCGCCGGGGACAGCGCCGCCCTGGTCGAGTTGGCGCGGCGGTGCGAGCGGGCCGGGGACGCCGAGGGCGCGGAACGGCTCGCGTGGCTGGCCGCAGCCGCGGGAAATGTCGGCATGCTCGCGGAGTTGGCCCGGCTGCGCGAGCGGAGCGGCGACCGGGCGAGCGCGGAACGCCTGTGGTGGTGGGCTGCCGACACCGGCCTCCGCACCGCGCTGCGGGAAATGGTCGAGCTGCACGAGCGGGCCGGCGACGAGGCCACCGCCGACCGCCTCTGGCGCCACGGCCTCCCCGCCGACCCCTCCACCACGAGCCCCTGGCTCTGGCGCGTCCCCGCCCACTGGCGCCGCCCCGGAACCCTGTGAGTCCCGCGTTCCCCGCCGACCGTCAGCTACGGCCCCACCGGATGCCCGGCTGACTGGAGTTACCGGTCGGCGGAGGCGTGGTCCTCGGCCCCGAGTAGCGAGACGTCCACACCCGACAGCGTTGCAGACGCATCCCCTGCCTTCACGGCATTTCGTCCTGCCCGCACCGGCGGGCCGTTCCGGCTTCCGCGCCGTTTTCGGCCCGCCCAGGTGGCCGGCCGGTCGGTCGGTCGGCCGTCAGGTGCGGCGGGCGAAGACGACGTCGCGGGCGGTGCCGAGGGCGGTTGCGACGGCGCCGAGCAGCACTGCGTCCTCGCCGAGCGCGCTGGCGGCGACCTTGGGGCGCAGCGGTGTGAGGCGGCGAAGGGTGTCGCCGACGGTCTGCAGGAGCAGGTCGGCGCTGTGGCCGACGCCGCCGCCGAGGACGACGAGTTCGGGGTCGAGGACGGCGGCGACCGCCGCGACGGTGTGGGCGAGGCGCTCGCCCTCCTGCCGGACGGCGGCGACGGCGGCGGCCTCCCCGGCCCGGGCGGACTCGAAGACGGACTTCGCGGTGAGCGTGCCGGTCATGCCCAGCGCCCGGGCGGCGCGCACGACGGCATCGCCGGAGACGGCGTCCTCCAGGGTGTCGGGTTCGCGGCCGTTCCACGGCAGGAAGCCGATCTCGCCGGCGGCGCCGCTCGCGCCGGTGAACGGCCGGCCGTCGGCGACGATGCCCATGCCGAGGCCGGTCCCGATCATCACGTAGACGAACAGCCGGCTGCCCGCGCCGACGCCGAAGGCGTGTTCGCCGACGGCGGCCAGGTTGGCGTCGTTGTGGACGGCCAGCGGGACGCCCAACTCGTCGCGCATGCGGTCGAAGAGGCCGGCCCGTCCCCAGCCCGGCAGGTGCAGGGCGTACCGGACGCGGCGGGCCGCGGGGTCGTAGACGCCCGGTGTGCCGACGACGGCGTGCACCACGTCGCCGGCGGGGACGGCCGAGTCGGCGACGAGCCGGTGGGCGGTGGCCACGACGAGGTCGGCCATGGCGGCCGAACTGCGGGCCCTGTTCCTGACGTCGGTTCGGGCCACGACCGTGCCGTCCAGGTCGGCGAGCGCGACGCGCAGCCAGGCCCGGCCGATGTCGATGCCCAGCGCGTATCCCGCGGACGGATCGGGGGTGTAGAGGACGGCGGCGCGGCCGCGTTCGGGGGTGTGGTGGCCGGCCTCGCGGACCAGGCCGGCCGCTTCGAGCGAGGCGAGCGCGCTGGACACGGTGGGCTTGGACAGGCCGGTCTCGCGGGCGAGTTGGGCGCGGGAGGCGGGCGCGGCGCGCAGATGTTCCAGCAGGAGGCGCTCGTTGGAACTGCGCAGCCGCTGCTGGTTCCAGGGCTGGCCGGGCCCGCTGTCGCTGCTGGTCATATCGGCATTCTCACGCACCCGTCCGCGGATGTGGCTCGGACCCCTTGACGCCGTTAGTAAAGGAACTTAACTTAAGCACGCCCCGCGCCCAGGCGCAGGGCCGCGCGCACGGCAGTCCTCCTCGACACCCGTCCGTCCCCGCACCCGCCAGGGAGCCTCCATGTCCGGCAGCCCCGCGCCCGCAGGCGGTTTCGTCCGCAGGATCGGCCTGTTCCAGGCCACCACCATCAACATGAGCCAGATGTGCGGCATCGGGCCGTTCGTCACCATCCCGCTGATGGTCGCCGCGTTCGGCGGCCCGCAGGCCGTCCTCGGCTTCGTCGCCGGTGCCGTCCTCGCCCTGGCCGACGGGCTGGTGTGGGCCGAACTCGGCGCCGCCATGCCGGGCTCGGGCGGCTCCTACGTGTACCTGCGCCAGGCGTTCCAGTACCGCAGCGGCAAGCTGATGCCGTTCCTGTTCGTCTGGACCGCGATGCTCTTCATCCCGCTGATCATGTCCACCGGCGTGGTCGGGTTCGTGCAGTACCTGGGTTACCTGGCGCCGCACATGGGCCGGACCACCGGCGACCTCGTCGGCCTGGCGATGATCGTGGTCGTCATCGGCCTGCTGTGGCGCGGCATCGAGCACATCGCGCGCATCACGGCCGTGATGTGGGCGGTGATGATCGTCTCGGTGCTGCTGGTGATCATCGCCTCGGCCACGCACTTCTCCGGCCACCTGGCCTTCACCTACCCCGCGCACGCTTTCGCGCTGAACACCGGCCACTTCTGGACCGGGTTCGCCGCCGGCCTGACCATCGGCATCTACGACTACCTCGGCTACAACACCACGGCCTACATGGGCGCGGAGATCAAGAACCCGGGCCGGGTGCTGCCGCGGTCCGTCATCTTCTCGATCCTCGGCATCATGGCGATCTACCTGCTGCTGCAGATCGGCACCCTCGGCGTCATCGACTGGCACCGGATGACCGACCCCAAGGACATCGCCTCCACGTCCGTGGCGTCCGCGGTGCTGGAGAAGACCTGGGGCAAGGGCGCGGCCGACACCGTCACCGTGCTCATCCTCATCACCGCGTTCGCCTCCGTCTTCACCGGGCTGCTCGGCGGCTCGCGGGTCCCCTACGACGCGGCGCGCGAGCGGGTGTTCTTCCGCCCGTACGCCAGGCTGCACGAGCGGCACCGCTTCCCGATGTGGGGGCTGGCCACCATGGGCGTCATCACCGCCGCGGGCTTCCTGATCGGCCGGCACACCAACCTTGCGACGCTGATCGGGCTGCTGACCACCGTCATGGTGATCGTCCAGGCCCTGGCGCAGATCATCGCGCTCGGCGTGCTGCGCAAGCGCCAGCCCGGCCTGGCACGCCCGTACCGGATGTGGCTGTACCCGGTGCCGGCCGCCGTCGCCCTCGTCGGATGGCTCGTCATCTACGGCTACGCGGACAAGAACTCGCCCGGCCGTCACCCCATCGAATGGTCCCTCGCGTGGGTGGCGCTCGGCCTCGTCGCCTTCGTCCTGTGGTCGCGCTACGAGAAGGTGTGGCCGTTCGGGTCCAAGGAGATCAACGAGGACTACCTGGAGGGCCGCGATCCCGACGCCGATCCCGAATCCGACCAGGAGTCCGCGGGGGTCCCCGCGTGACCCGGCCGCCGCGCGCGGCCACTTGACGGACCGCATCCCGGGATCCCCGTCCAAGGGTGAACCCGAGCCGGGGTGCGGGGAATTCGGACAGGTTCCGCGAAGGGCCCCTGCGCGGTGGGCGCGGGGGCCGCGCGGCTGCTCGGTGATTCCTGTGAAACAGGGTGCCCATGGTGCTCGGTTACGGAGCGGTCTCCCGCGCCCCCGGATATCCGGCCGGGGTGAAGTGGATGTGCGGGACACGGAATTCGGGCCGCAGTTCGCCGTCCTGCCTGCCGGAACGGGAATGCAGGGGTCGCGCCCACCCCCGGCCGGGGGGAGATCGCGGAGGGGCGCACAACGGCGCACGGAGGAGCGCATGCACCGCCTGCGACCTCGGTGGAGGCGTGTCCGAAAAACGCTGGCGAACCGCTAAGCGGAGGGCCC
Source organism: Actinomycetes bacterium (assembly GCA_009783685.1). Lineage (GTDB taxonomy): Bacteria > Actinomycetota > Actinomycetes > Streptomycetales > Streptomycetaceae > Actinacidiphila. The sequence goes on along the minus strand of WRCZ01000198.1, from coordinate 5,620 downwards.
GCGCCTTCCTATGCGCCCTTGCTACGGCGCGGTAAGGGGCGTCAGCATGAAGGCGGCCACCGCGTCGTGCGGCCGAGAGGAGAGTGCGCCGATGCCATCGGAGGAATCGCTGGCCCTTCCGGATGCCGACGCATTCGCCCGCGGGCCCGGTTAGCGCGGAACACCCGCGAGGCCCGGCCCGTCCGGCGCATGCCGGGCCGACGGCCCGCCGGAACCTCGCGCCACCGCGAGTCCGGCCCGTTCCGGCCCGTCAAGGCGCCCGCGCACCGCGCCACTTGACCAACGGTCACCTCATGGCCGGCCGATGACGCCGCGCGGCCCCACGGCCGCCCGGACGCCGACGGGGCCGAAAACAGTGATGCTTCACCCCACACAGGAGGCACCGCATGACCTTTGACGCCCTCGCCGCACTCCGGGAAGCCGGCAACCCCGTCGATCTGCTGACCCCGCAACAGCAGGACGTCCTTTCCGGGCTGACCGAAGAGGAAGTCACCGTCCTCAACTCCGTCAGAGAACGACTCGAAGCGGTGTCGGACGCGGATGTGGAAGGGCATTCCACCGCGATCAAGCTGGCATGAAATGAGCCTGGCTTTCGGGATTCTCGGCCCTCTGCAGGTGCTGGAGAACGGCCGGCCGCTGGACCTGGGAACGCGGAAACAGCAGATCCTGCTCGCGGCGCTGCTGTGCCACGCGAATTCCCGGGTGCCCTTCGACGATCTCGTCGAGGCGCTGTGGGACGACGCGCCGCCGCGGACCGCCCGCAAGAACGTCCAGGTGTACGTGTCCTCGTTACGGAGGGTGCTCGGCGCCGACTCGGGGTGCCGCATCAGCCACCGCAGCGGCGGCTACGTGCTGCACAGCGACGCCGAGGAGCTGGACGCCCTCCGCTTCGCCCGCCTGGCCGGTTGCGGCGCGGCGAACGACGCGCTGGCCCTGTGGCGGGGCGCGGCACTGGACGGCTTCCGCGACATCCCCCTCATCGGCGCCGCCGCGCAGCGCCTCGACCGGCGGTTCCTCGGGGTCTTCGAGGACTGGATGGAGGCGGAGATCGCGGCCGGCTCCGGCGCGACCACGATCGAGCGGGCCACCGACATCGCGCAGCAGCACCCGTTCCGCGAACGGCTGCGCATGCTGCAGATGACGGCGCTGTGCCAGGCCGGGCGCCGCGCCGAGGCGCTGGCCGTCTACGACGAGCTGCGCCGCGCCCTCGCCCAGGAGCTGGGGCTGTCACCGAGCCCGGCCCTGACCCGGTTCTACGACTCGCTGCTCCACGAACCGGCGCCGGCCGCCTCCCGGCGGGCGGCGCCGCGGCTTGGCCCCGCGGCCGCACCGAACCTGGTGCCGTCGGCCCCGCCGGCCTTCACCGGCAGGACCGCGGCCACCGCGCTCCTGACCGACGCGCTGGCCGGGCGCGGCAGCCGGCTGGCCGTGGTCACCGGCGCGCTGGGCACCGGCAAGACGGCACTCGCCGTCCACGTCGCCCACCGGCTCGGCGGGCACTTCCCCGACGGCCGGTTCTTCGTACGGCTGCGCGGCGACGACGGGCGACCGCGCGCGCTGGACGGTGTGCTGCGCCAGCTGCTGGCCGCGGTCGGGCGTCCGGAGCCGCCACCGGGCTCGGACCTGCGCTGGGCCTGGCAGTTGTGGCTGAGCGGGCGCCGGGCGCTGGTGGTGGTCGACGACGCGCGCCGCGAGTCCGAGGTGCGGCCGCTGCTGCCCGAGGTGGGGGAGTCGGCCGTGCTGGTGACGGCCCGCCCCCGGCTGATCGGCCTCGACGGCGCGTTCCGGCTCTGCCTGGCGCCGCTGACCGTGGACGAGGCGGTGGACTTCCTGGGCCGGGTCATCGGCGCGGAACGGGTGAGGGCCGACCCCGCCTCCGCCGCGCAGATCGTCCGGGCGGCCGGGCTGCTGCCGCTCGGGATCCGGCTGGTGGCCGACCGCCTCGCCTTCCTGCGGCACGTCCCGCTGCGGGAGTACGGGGCGCGGATGACCGGCGCCCGCCCGCTGCTGGACGAGCTGTGCGGGGACGACGTGGCGGTGCGCGTCCGGCTCGCCGAGTCGATCGACGACCTGCCCGCGGCCTCCTACGGGGCCGTGCTGCGTCTCGGGGTGCTGCCCGAGCCGCAGTTCACCCTGGAGCAGGCGGCCGCGGCGCTCGACCGCGACCCGGACACGGCGGTGCGGGTGCTGGAGAACCTCATGGAGGCCAGCGTCCTGACGGTCCGTGACGTGGAGGCGGAGGAGGAGGCCGTGCACACCGTGCGGTACGAGATGCCGGCCCTGACGTACGCCTACGCGCGGGAGTCCGCGGCGGCCGCCCGGGTGCCGGTGTCGCGTACCTGACCCGCCCCCGGGCGTCCCCCAGGCCCGGGCGTGCTCGCGCGGGTACGGGGACGCCGGCGCGGGCCCGGCCGGTACCTCCGTCCCCTCCCGCGCATGTCCGGACGGGGAGCTGGACCTGCGCGGGAACCGCCGTCAAACCGATTTCCAACCGGCGGCTACCCGCCGTCGAACCGGCGTTCCCCACCATCGGACACGGACCGGCGTAGCAGGCGCCGCCTGGCGAAGGAGGAAGCATGCCCGAGGACATCAACCCCGAGCCCACCGAGGCCGAGGAAGAGGACGTCGACGTCGTCGCCCACGGTGAGGGCGAGGAGGCGGTCGAGTCCGGCTGCATCGTGAACAACAGCTCGGCCCTCTGAGGCGTACGAGCCCACCGACCGGGCCGTCCGGCCGCCGGCGATCCGCCGCGCACCGGGCAGCCCGGTCGAACCGGCAACTCGAAAACAGGCGGGGCCAGGCCGGGCCGGGCAGGGCCGGGTAAGGCCGGGAGAGGCCGGGCAAAGGCGCCGGGACCGCATCCGGGCCGCGGGCCACAGGACCGGAGCCGTCCGCAGCGCCGGGCCGGCCGCCCGGGGCCGCCCCGATCCGCCCGCTCCCGCCGCCGCACTGGAGGCTCCGTGAACGTGCTGCTCTGCCCGCTCAGTGACGGCGGCTACCTCTACCCGGCGATCGCCGTGGGACGTGCGCTGCGCGGCCGGGGCCACCACGTGAGCGTGCTCGCCCGCGCCGGCGCCGCGCCGGTCGCCGCCGAGGCCGGCCTGCCGCTCGCGGCGGCCGAGGAGTTCGGCGGGCGGCGGGCCTTCTCCGCGACCTGGTGGGGGCGGACCGGACTCGACCAGTACCGCGCGACCTTACGCGCCGCCCGGCAGGCCCGCGCCGACCTCCTGGTCACCTCCGTGCTGTGCAACGGCGCGCTCCTGGCCGCCGAGACCCTGGACATCCCCGTCGTGGTGATCGGGCTCGCGGCGCACCTGTGGGACTACCGGTCCGGTGGGGCCGGCGAGCCCTCCTGGGGGCGGACCCGGGAGAACCGCACCGCGGTGTCGCTCGACCTCTACCGCAGCGTCCGGGAGCAGGCCGGGCTGCCGCCGCGTACGGCGCCGCGCCCGGACGACCCGCGGCACGGCCACCCCCAGCTCGGCCACACCGTGTCCGACAACCCCCTGCTCGGCGACGCGCTGCTGCTCCGCGGCGCCCCCGAGCTGGAGCATCCAGGGGCGGAGCTTCCCCAACGGGTCCACCACGTGGGGCCGTTGGCCTGGGAACCCGCCGCGGACCCGGCGGAGACCGACGCGATCAGGGCGCACACCGAGCGCCACGGCAAGCCCGTCGTCTACGTCCACCTGGGGCGCTTCTTCGGCGGCCGCGACCCCTGGCCGCAGCTCAACGAGACGTTCACCGGCGGCCCGTTGCAGGCCGTCGTCGAGCAGGGGCGGTCCACCGACCCGCGGCCGGCCGCCGGCGCCGACATCCTGCTCGTCCGCAAGCCCTGGATGGGACCGCTGGTCGACATGGCGGAGCTGGTGCTGACCAGCGGCACCTCCGCACCGGTGCTCGGCGCGCTGCTGCGCGGCCGGCCGCTCGCGGTCTCGCCCAACGGCTCGGAGCAGCCGCTGCTGTCCTGGGCCTGCCTGCGCGCGGGTGTCGCCGTGCACCTGCCGAAGGCGCCCGCCCCGAGTCAGGACGTGAGGAGCGCCGCCGCGGGTCCGGCCGCGCTCCTCACGTCCGCCCTGCGCGACGAACGGCTGCGGGACCGCGCCGCCGCCCTGGGCCGCCGGCTGGCCGCGGCCGGTGGTCCCGCGCGCGCGGCCGACGTCGTCGAACAGCTGGTCCAGCCGTCCGCTACCCCGAGGGAGAACCATGAGTACGCGATCAGCCGGCCCGGGCCCCGCGGCCGCGGAGCGGGTCTCGACGGGCGCGCTGCGGTGGATACGGCTGCACTCGGGATTTCTTGACGCGCCGTCCGGGCACGCCGAGCTGCCGGTGACCCCGCGCGTCAAGGCGCTGCTCCAACTCGCCCTGCTGTGCCGCCACTGGGAGCGGGCGGCGCCCGCGGACCCCGCGCTGGCCGAGGTGCGCGCGACCGTCGAACGCGTCTGGCGCCGCCCCGAGTACCCGCGCCAGCTCACCCTCGACCCGCGCTACTCCCAGCCGTTCCGGCTGATGTACGGCGCGCTCGCCCCCGCGGGCCTCACCGGCAGCCCGTACCCGGACGTGCTGCGCGGGCTGGCCGCCGAGGGCTTCCTGGCGCCGCGCGGCAAGTCGCCCTACCTGCACCTGGAGACGCGGTACTACGCCGATGTCGCAGGCGTGGCACACCGGTTGCACTCCTACCGGGACCTGTGGGCGGCGAGCGAGCTGGCCCGGCACGGCGGCGGGCGGTCCGTCGCGGGCCTGGAGGTCTGCAACGTCACGCACACGGTCTTCTACCTCAGCGACTTCGGGCTCCGCGATCCCGGGCTGGACGCGGAGGACCTGCGGCGCGCCCGGGACGTCGTCGACCGGCTCACGGACCGGTGCACGGAACGCGGGGAGTGGGACCTGTCCGCCAAACTCGTGCTCGCCCAGCACTGCCTGGGCCTCGACCCCCGGCAGACCCCGTCCGGAACGGCAGCCCTGCGGATGCTCGCCGAGGCGCAGTCCGCGGACGGCGCGATCCCGGGCCGCTGCGCGGACCAGCGGGCCGACGACGCCACCACCCCCGCCGCGTTCTTCCGGATGGCCTACCAGGCGACCCTGGTGGCGGCCCTGTCCACCCTGATCGTGTGCGGTGCCCGGCCCGGGGGCGAGACGGGCGGATCCACCGGCGCCCGCTCGGCCGGCGGCGCCCGCTCGACCACCGCCACCGCCACGTCCACCGCCACCGCCGGCACCGGCGACGCGGGCGCCCGTACCCCGGCGCCCGCCGCGGGAGGCGCGCGATGAGCCGCGTCGACGAGGACCGCGCCGGCGCCGTACGGATCCTGCGCGGCGAGCGGAACTGGTGGTTCCTCGGCCCGGGCGGGGGAGTGGCGCGGCTGCGCGACGGCCAGCTCACCGAGGGCGGCGCGCTGCGGCCGGCCACCGAACGGCGGCTGCGCGAGCACGGGTTGCTCTCCGCGGGGCCGCCGCGCACCTACTCGCTGACCGTGCTGACGAGCACCCACTGCAACCTGGGCTGCGGCTACTGCTTCCAGAACACCGGCCAGGCCGACGACGGCGGCAGCCGGCCCCCGCGGATCGGCCGCAACCGGCTGACCTCGTCGACCATCACGTCCGTGCTGGACTTCACCGGGCG
>WRCZ01000197.1 GCA_009783685.1 Actinomycetes bacterium | reverse complement strand
TCGACGCAGTCGGCGGCGGCCACGCTGACCGTGCGCCAGACCGCGGGCGCGCTGTCCCCGGTGGCCGGGTCGACGATGTGGTGGACCGTGCGCCCGCCGCGCTCCCAGGTGCGGACGGCCGTGCCCGAGGTGGCGAGGCCGCCGCTGCGCACGGTGACGACGGGGGTGTGCGGTCCGGCGGGTCCCGCGTGGTCGTCGGCGACCGCGATGCGCCAGCCGCCGTCCGGCGCCGGCCCCGCGGTGGACACGTCGCCGCCGAGGTTGACCAGCACCCCGCAGCCCGCCGCGGCGGCCGCGGCGCGGGCGGCCCGGTCGGCGGCGAGCGCCTTGGCCGTCGCACCCAGGTCGAGCGCGGCTCCCGCGGGCAGGCGCACCAGGCGCAGCTCGGGATCCCAGGTGATCGACTGCCACCCCTGCGCCGGGTGGAGCCGCGGCGCAGGGCCGGTCCTGGCGATCCGGGTGAACGTCACGTCGTAGCCCAGCGCGACCGCGGCCGGTCCCACCGTCGGGTCGACCGCTCCGCCGGTGAGGCGCGCGGCGCGCATCGCGACCTCGATGGCCTCGGCCAGCAGCGCGCCCACCGGCACCGGACGGCCCGTCCCCGCCGAGGCGTTGACGCGCGCGAGTTCGGAGTCGCCGCGGAACCGGCTGCACGCGGCGTCGATGGCGGCGAGCTCCGACCGCAGGACGGTCAGGGCGATGCCGGTGCGGGAGGCGTCGGTGGTGAGCAGTTCCGCCGTGGTGCCGAGGGCGGGGAACGAGACGCGGTCGGCCGCCCCGGTCCGGCCGGAGAGCCAGGGAGTCGAGGTCATGATCCTCCCGTCGTGGTCTGCGGAGGCTGCGTCGTCGGGGCCGGGGCGTGGGCGGGCGGCTGCAGGCCGGTGGAGGGCTTGGCCGGCTGGGGCTTCGCGGGCTGGGGCTTGGCGGGCTGCGCGGGGCGGGGCGCGGGGGCCGACGGCTTGGCGGGCTTGGCCGCGGGGGCGGGCCGGCTCGGCTGGGCGGGCGTCTTCGCGCCGTGCGGGGTCTGCGCCGGCGGGTGGGTCGGGGAGGCCGGGGAGGCCGGGGCCTTGGTGGTGGCACCGCCGGACGGCGTCGCGGCCGGGGTGGTGCCGGTGCCGCCCGAGGGCGTGGCCGCGGGCGTGGTGCCGGTGCCGCCGGCCGGGGTCAGGGTGGGGAGGGGTGCGTCCCGGAACTGCCCGGGATCGCCTGCGCGTACCCCGCGCCGAGCGCCGCGGTGCCCACCACGGCCGCCGCCACGGCCCACATCGTCGTCGTCCGGACCCGGATCCGTCCGCGGTCACGGCGGCGTGCCGCCTCCTCGACCGACAGGTCGGTGTTGCCCTGGGGGAGCGGGGACCGGTGGCGACGGTGGCGCATGGTGCGGATCTCCTCATGGCGGACGGCGGGGGTATGTCCACCAGCCTGCCGTCCGCGTCGTCGGGAACCTGTTCAGGCAATCCTCAGAACTGGTTAAGGCCGCCCCTGCCGAACCCGGCAAATCACCTGAAATGCCAGGTCAGATGTCAGGCGAGCGGGAGTTCCATGACGACGGTCACACCTCCGCCGGGGGTGTCCTCCAGCCGCACGGACCCCCCGTTCGCGGTGAGCAGCCGGTGCACGATGGCGAGCCCCAGACCGGTGCCCGACGCCTTGGGACTGCTGAAGCGGCGGAACGCCGCCTCCTGGTCCGCGGCGCTCATCCCCGGCCCGTCGTCGGCCACCGTGAGAAGCACCCGGCCCTGCCGGGCCCGGCCCTCGATGCGCACCGTCGCGCCTTCCCCGACGGCGTCCAGGGCGTTGGCGAGCAGGTTGTCCAGCACCTGCTCCAGATCGCCGGCGCCGAGGCGGGCGGTCAGCCCGGGACGGCAGCGGGCCGTGAGCCGGACCTGCCGCTCCTGCGCCACCGGCATCCAGGCCGCGAGCCGGTCCTCGACCACCTCGTCCACCCGCACGGCGACCGGCCGCGGCACCGCGTTCTCCGCGCGGGCCACCGCCAGGAGCCCGTCGACCAGGCGCGACAGCCGGGTGATCTCCTGCTGCGCGGCGGCCAGCTCGGCGGCCGTCTCCTCGTCGCCGGGGGTCTCGGTCGCGAGCATGTCGAGCCGGAGCCGCAGCGCCGTCAGCGGTGTCCTCAACTGGTGCGAGACGTCGGCGATCACCGCGCGGTGCCCGTGGATGAGGGTCTCCATCCGGGCCGCCATGGTGTTGAAGGTGGAGGCGAGCCTGCGCACCTCGACCGGGCCCCGCCCGCCCTCCGCACGGACGTCCAGCCTCCCCTCGCCCAGCTCGTGCGCGGCGCTGTCCACGGACCGCAGCGGCCGGCCGACCCACCGCGCCAGGACCACGGCCAGCAGGGCGCCGGCGGCCAGGCCGCCGGCGCCGACGCCCGCCAGCCGCGCCCACATCTCCGCGATCCGGTCGTTCGTGGGACCGGCCGAGCGGGACAGCACCGAGACGCCCACCGGCGAGGCCCCGTCGCCGATCGGCACCGCGACGGCCAGCCGGTCGTCCTGCGTGCGGGTGACCGTCTCCGCGTGGGCGAGCACGCCGCGCGCCATGGCCGCCCACTGCTCGCGCGTCTCCGCGAACTGCGCGGCGTTCTGCTGCGGGCACGGCGTGGACGCCACCTCGTGCGCGGCCGCGTCGAAGACGGCGGCGCAGGCGCCCGGCTCGGTGCCCCGGGCCAGCATGCGCCGCAGCGAGGCGACGCTGCCGTGGTCGGACAGGTGCTCCTCGGCGGCGGCGGCCAGCGCCCGGTCGGCGCCCACGGTGCTCTCGCGGAAGGACGCGCGCTCGTGGTCGGCGAGCGACAGCCCCAGGGGCACGACGGTGATCACCAGCAGCACGGTGACGAGGGACATGACCGCCAGGGCGATGCGCCGGGTCATGGCGCGTCGGGGGGAGCGGCCTGCGGGTCCGGGGTGCCGAGCCGGAACCCCCTGCCGTACACCGTCTCCACCAGGCCGGGCCTGTCCAGCTTGCGGCGCAGGCCCGCCACGTGCACGTCCAGCACTTTCGTCGGCCCGTACCAGTGGGTGTCCCAGGCGCGTTCCAGGATCTCCTGCCGCGTCACCACCCGGCCCGGGTCCACGGCGAGCGCCTCGAGGATGTCGAACTCCTTCGGGGTCAGCGCGACCTCGCGCCCGCCGACGGTCACCGTGCGGGTCCGCAGGTCCACGGTGAGGTCGCCGTGGTGCAGTACCTCGCGGTCGGCCGGACGCACCCGCCGCAGCACCGCCCTGATCCTGGCCAGCAGCTCGGCGAGGCCGAACGGCTTGACCAGGTAGTCGTCGGCGCCCTCGTCCAGGGCGGCCACCCGGTCGCCCTCCTCACCCCGCGCGGTCACCACGATGATCGCCATGTCGGACCGCTCGCGCAGCGCCCGGCACACCTCGACGCCGTCCATGTCGGGCAGCCCCAGGTCCAGCAGCACCACGTCGGGGTCCGGCGACGCCAGGAGCGCCTGCTGTCCGGAGGCCGCCGCGGCGGTGTCGTATCCGGCCCGCTCCAGGCCACGGACCATCAGATCGGCGATCCCCGGGTCGTCCTCGACGACAAGCACCCGCATCCCCCCATCGTAGGTCTGCGACCCCTGCCAGCTGGGGATTCCCGGACCGGGGCGAGCCGTGCCCGGACAGCGGCGTGAGCGTGCCCGCGGGCGGTCGATGCCCGTCCGCGCGGCGCCGGACCGGGCGTGCGGGGCGCGCCGGGTGCTGCCGGGCGCGGACGCCGGTGACCAGGGTCCGGCGGGTGGCGGTGCCGGCGCGCCGCTGTCCGTCCCGCCACCGCCGAGTCGCCTCGATGCCCTGAAGCGGTGTCCTCCGCGGCGGCCGAAGCCGAGGCCCGACCCCGCGACGGACCCCCGGCGACCTGCGCCTAAGCTTGCCGTGCAGCTGGTTCGCGCCCGTCCGCCAGACGGGCCGCGTCGCAAGAGGGAACCCGGTGGGAATCCGGGACTGCCCCGCAGCGGTGAGCGGGAACGACCGCCGTCATACGCACTGGGCCGCGACGGCCCCGGGAAGCGACGGCCAGTAGGTGTCCTCGGCTCGGACATGCCCGCGAGTCCGAAGACCTGCCACCTGCCCGCGGCCCTCACCCCTGGGACGCGGTTCCCACCGTGACCTCGTGGGCGGGTCCGCGGCGACCGCAGGCGTGTCCGCCTGCGCGTGCGCGACGGCGTCCGCGGGATCGCCGAGGACTCGCGAAGGAGAGTTCCCGTGCCCGCAGAACACCTGGCCGGCCCGGCCACCGCCGGCACCACGCCCGCCCCGCCGCACCGCGCGCCCGACGACTCGCAGGTCGTCCTGGCCCACATCATGAGCGATCACGACACGAACCTGTACGGCACCGTCCACGGCGGCACGGTGATGAAGCTCATCGACGACGCCGCCGCCGCGGCCGCGGGGCGGCACGCCGGGACCACCGCGGTCACCGTGTCCGTCGAGGACATGCGTTTCCTGACCCCCGTGCGCACCGGGGACCTGCTGACCGTGCGGGCCCGCCTCGACGACGCGGGTCGCACCTCGATGCAGGTCGGCGTCGAGGTGACCGCCGAACGCTGGAACGCCACCGGCCCCACGGCCCTGGTGGCGACGGGGCACCTGGTCTTCGTGGCCGTCGACGACGAGGGCCACCCGGTCCCCGTACCGGAGTTGCGCCCGGTCACCGAGGACGACCTGCGGCGCCGGCGGCGGGCCGCGGAACGGCGCGAACGCCGCGGTGCGGGGGAGAGCGGCTGACCCCGCTCCAGGGCGGCGGCCGTTCCGGAGACGTCGCGGGGCCGGTAGGCCGGGCGTGTCCGCGCTGCGCCGTGTGAAGGACGTCACCATCCCGGATCGTGGACGTCGCCGTACGGCGGCGGGGGCGCGGTTCTAGGCTGGAAGAGCAGCTGGTTCATGCCCGCCGGCCAGGTGGGTGTGTCGCAAGAGGGAACCCGGTGGGAATCCGGGACTGCCCCGCAGCGGTGAGCGGGAACGACCGCCGTCATGAGCACTGGGCCACAACGGCCTGGGAAGCGACGGCCACTAGGAGTCCTCTCCGGAGGACGTGCCCGCGAGTCCGAAGACCTGCCATCTGCCCGCGTGCGCCCGGTGCGTGCGCGGAGTCCCGGTGACCTCGAGGGCGGGTCGGCGAACGTAGCACCAGCAGTCCGGCGTGCCGTGCCGCGCATGCCCGTACCGCTCGTGCCGCCATCCCTTCGCGCTCTCGTCCCGCCATCGGGACTTCAGGGATCCATCTCGCGAAGGAGATCTCCGTGACCACCAAGCCCGCAGCCGCGGCAGCACGGGCCACCGTGTACGGCTACCCCCGCCAGGGCCCCCGGCGGGAGCTGAAGAAGGCGATCGAGGGCTACTGGAAGGGCCGCGTCAGCGCGGACTCCCTGCGCTCGACCGCCGCCGAACTGCGCCGGGACAACTGGCGCAGGCTCGCCGACGCCGGCATCCAGGACGTACCGACCGGCGACTTCTCGTACTACGACCACGTGCTGGACACCACCGTCATGGTCGGCGCGATCCCCGAGCGCCACCGCGACGCGGTCGCCGCCGACCCGCTCGACGGCTACTTCGCGATGGCCCGCGGCACGCAGGACGTGCCGCCGCTGGAGATGACCAAGTGGTTCGACACCAACTACCACTACCTGGTCCCCGAGTTGGGGCCGGACACGGTCTTCACCGCGGACTCGTCCAAGCAGACCGGCGAGCTCACCGAAGCCCTGGCACTGGGCGTCACGCCGCGGCCGGTGCTCGTCGGCCCCGGCACGTACCTCCTGCTGTCCAAGCCCGCGCCGGGCGCGCCGGCCGGCTTCGAGCCGCTCACCCTGCTGGACCGCCTGCTGCCGGTCTACGCCGACGTCCTCGCCGACCTGCGGGCCGCCGGGGCGGAGTGGGTGCAGCTCGACGAGCCCGCCCTGGTCCAGGACCGCACGCCCGCGGAACTGGCGGCCGTGGAACGGGCCTACCAGGCGCTGGGCACGCTGACCGACCGTCCGAAGCTGCTGGTCGCCTCGTACTTCGACCGGCTGGGCGACGCCCTGCCGATCCTGGCCGCGGCACCCGTCGAGGGCCTGGCCCTGGACTTCACCGGGCCCGCGGCCGGCAACCTCGACGCGCTGGCCGCCGCCGGCGGCCTGCCCGGCAAGCGGCTGGTCGCCGGGGTGGTGAACGGCCGCAACATCTGGGTCGCCGACCTGGAGAAGGCGCTGTCCACCCTCGGCACGCTGCTCGGCCTGGCCGACCGCGTCGACGTCGCCGCCTCCTGCTCGCTGCTGCACGTGCCCCTGGACGCGGCGGCCGAACGCGACATCGACCCGCAGATCCTGCGCTGGCTGTCCTTCGCCCGGCAGAAGACCACCGAGATCACCACGCTCGCCAGGGGCCTGGCCCAGGGCACCGACGCCATCGCCGCCGAACTGGCGGCCAACCGGGCCGTGCTGTCCGCGCGCGCCACCTCCCCCATCACCCGCGACCCCGCCGTGCGGGCCCGCGCCGAGGCCGTCACCGGCGCCGACACGCGCCGACCGCAGCCGTACGAGCGGCGGGCCGCCGCCCAGCGTGCCCACCTCGGCCTGCCGCTGCTGCCCACCACCACCATCGGCTCCTTCCCGCAGACCGCCGAACTGCGGGCCGCCCGCGCCGACCTGAGGGCCCGCCGGATCGACACCGCGGGCTACGAGGAGCGCATCCGGCAGGAGATCCAGGACGTGATCTCCTTCCAGGAGAAGGCCGGCCTGGACGTGCTGGTGCACGGTGAGCCCGAACGCAACGACATGGTGCAGTACTTCGCCGAGCAGCTCACCGGTTGTCTGGCCACGCAGCAGGGCTGGGTCCAGTCCTACGGCACGCGGTACGTGCGCCCGCCGATCCTGGCCGGCGACATCTCCGGACCCGCGCCGATGACCGTGCGGTGGACCACGTACGCCCAGGCGCTCACCGAACGCCCGGTCAAGGGCATGCTCACCGGGCCGGTGACCATGCTCGCCTGGTCCTTCGTCCGGGACGACCAGCCGCTCGCCGACACCGCACGCCAGGTCGCCCTCGCGCTGCGCGACGAGGTGGCCGACCTGGAGGCGGCCGGGACCTCGGTGATCCAGGTGGACGAGCCGGCGCTGCGCGAGACCCTGCCGCTGCGTGCCGCCGACCGGCCCGCCTACCTGGCCTGGGCCACCGAGGCGTTCCGCCTCGCCACCTCCGGCGTCCGTCCCGAGACCCAGGTCCACACCCACATGTGCTACGCCGAGTTCGGCGACATCGTGGAGGCCATCGACGACCTCGACGCCGACGTCATCAGCCTCGAAGCCGCCCGCTCCCACATGCAGGTCGCCGGCGAACTCGCCGCCCACGGCTACCCCCGCGAAGCGGGGCCCGGCGTCTACGACATCCACTCGCCCCGGGTGCCCGACGCCGACGAGGTGGCCGCCCTGCTGCGCAAGGGACTTGAGGCCATCCCGGCCGAGCGGCTTTGGGTCAACCCCGACTGCGGCCTGAAGACCCGCGGCTGGCCCGAGACGAAGGCGGCGCTGGAGAACCTGGTGGCCGCGGCCCGCACGGTCCGCGCCGAGCTGCCGCCGTCCTGATCCGGACCGGGAGGGACGTCGCGGCGCCCCTCCCGGTCACCGCGGAAAGCCGGAAGGGCTCCCGGGCGCGATGCCCGGGAGCCCTCCAGCGGTACCGGAGCCGGCCGGCCCCCCATGGGCCGGCCGGCTCAGGTCAGCCGGCGACCACCCTCATCGTGGCGGCGAGCGCCGGCACGGCGTACGGCGAGTCGGTACCGACGGTCAGCCCGCTCGTGTAGGTGCCGGCCTGGTCGACCTGGCCCGCGTCGAACGTGACCCGTACCGTGACCGCGGCGCCCGGGGCGACGGTGACGCTGTGCGGGGCCGACAGCCAGGCGGCGGCGCCCGAGCTCCCGCAGTCGCCGTATCCGGGCAGCTGCTCGACGCCGGTGAGCGGCGCGTTCGCGCCGTCCGCGCCGCCGACGACGTACAGCCCGCAGGCGCCGCTTCCGCGGTACGCCAGCGCGTTGGCCGCAGGAAGGGCCGACCAGGAGCCGGTGGCCGGGTCGTACTCCTCGGCCTGGTTGGTGAGTTGCCCGTCGGTGACACCGCCGACCACCTGCAGCCGCCCGCCGGAGGAGGCGGAGGCCATCGCCCAGTTCGGGTAGGGCAGGTCGGCCCGCGCGGTCCAGGTGCCCGCGACCGGGTCGAAGGCGTACGTCGCCGCCGACTCCTGGCCGCTGACCGGATCCGTACCGCCCGCGCAGACGACCTGGCCGCCGATCCCGGCGCAGGCCAGCCACGCGTCGGTGACCGGGTAGTCCGCGACGCGGCTCCACGTGTCGCCCCGCGGGTCGTACACGTAGGTCGCCTGCGACGCGGGGACGCAGTTGCCGCCGCAGCCGGCGACCACGTACAGCCGGCCGCCGAGGACCGCCGTGCCGCCGGCGACGACGCCCGAGGGGAGCGGCGCGACCGAGGACCAGGTGTCGTGCTGCGGGTCGTAGCGGTAGACCGCGGCCGAGGCGCTGCCGGTGCTGTCCCAGCCGCCGACCACGTAGATCCGGCCGTCGACCGCCTCCACGCCCGGCTTCTCCAGCCCCTGCGGCATGTTCGCCAGCCGCTGCCAGCCGCCGGCGGCCGGGTCGTGGACCAGGGCCTTGAACAGCAGGCTGCCCCCGTCGGTCCCGCCGAAGGAGTACACCTTGCCGTCGAGCGTGACCGAGCCGCTGTCCATCACCGGCGACGGCAGGGCGTCGGCGGTCGTCCACGCCGTGCCGCCCGGCACGGAGTTGGAGCCGGCCGTACCGGTCGAGCCCGTGGCCGCCGCGCCACCGTGGGGCGTGCCGGCGACCAGCGCGCCGCGGGTGAAGTCGCCGCCGGCGTGCCGGACCGGGGCGCCGCTGCCGGACGTCCCCGAGGCGCCCGGGTGCGAGTCGGGCGTGAACGAACCGTCCTGCCCGTCGAGGACGACACGGACGGGAGCGGTACCGGTGTTGCGCAGCGTCACGGTCCTGGTCGTGGACCGGCCGGGCTGCTGGGTCACCTGCAGCGGGCCGCCGGAGACGGTGATCCGGCCGGCGCCCAGCCGCCAGTCCTTGACGGTGACCGCGTCACGGGCGACGGCCGTCTTCACGGTCGCCGCGGTCCAGGCGCCGTCGGTGACGCCCAGCGTGGTGCGGCCGGAGCCGTCGGCCGCCGAGGCGGGCGCGAACAGCTCGTAGCCGCCGCCGGCCGTCGTGGCCGCCGGGGAGCCGGCGACGCTGACGGTGGCGCCGGACAGCGCCGTGCCGGTGTTGGCGTCGGTGACGGCACCGGTCACGAGCCCGCCGGCGGTGGCGTCGCAGGAGCGGTCGCCGACGAAGACGTCGTCGACCTTCCAGTACCAGGAGTGGACCGCGTCGTAGCGGAACCGGATGCGCACGTCGCTCTTGCCGGCGGCCTGCGGGAGCGCGACGACCTCGGGGCCGGTGGCGATCGTGCGGGACATGTGCCAGACCGAGGTCCAGGACTGGCCGCCGTCGACGCTGACCTCGACGTAGGCGTTGGAGTTGTACAGGGGCGACATGAAGGAGTTGGCGAAGGAGACGATCGGCGTGGCGTCGCCGCTCAGGTCCAGGTGCGGGGAGACCAGACTTGTCGTCTCGTGCGTGGAGATGCCGCCGTTGCGGGAGTCGACCTCGGCGAACTGGCCGGTGCCGCCCGTGTCGTTGCCGTAGCCGCCCGGGTCGTCGAAGCGCCAGGTGACGCCGGAGCCGCTGTCGTCGGTGACCGTCCAGCCGTCCTGCGGCGTGGCACCGGTCCAGCCCTCGAAGCCGGTCGTGGTGCCGTCGTACCCGAAGCGGTAGCCGGGCGCGGTGCAGACGGTCGCGTCCACCGCGAGCGCCACGTCGTGGCGGACGTCGCGGGTGCCGACGGCGACGCTCGCGTCCGC
>WRCZ01000196.1 GCA_009783685.1 Actinomycetes bacterium | reverse complement strand
GACCGCGCCGGTGGCCGCGTCCACGACCGCGTACCGCCCGGTGAGGACGCTGCGCAGCAACTCCGTTCCGTCGGACTGGAGTTCGAGGCGGAAGGTCTCGTGGACGTCCCAACCGCCGGGCTGGTGGCGGTCGGCGGTCAGCGAGCGGTCCTCGTTGAGGCCGGCGTAGCGGCCGGTGGCGACGTTGCGCAGGGTGAGCACGCCCAGATCCCAGTCGAAGACGTCGAACTGCGCGGCGGCATCGCCGACTTCGGCCGCCCGGGGGCCGTCCGCCGGGGCGGCCGCGGTCAGCCGCCCGTCGGCGCCGACCGCGGTCAGCGCGGCACCGGTGGTGGCCGCGCGCAGCACGACGCGGTCCACGCCCTCGACGGTCTCGACGCTGCCGCCGCGCTCGCCGGCGGCCGTGGTCAGCCCGGCTGCCGCGGTGATCCGGTACGGCATCGAGCCGCTGTACCAGTCCTCGTACAGGGTGTCGGCGAGCGGTCCGACGACCGCCAGGCGCCCGGTCCCGGACAGCGGCAGCAGGCCCGCGGGGTTCCTGAGCAGCACGATGGACTCGGTCGCGGCCCGGAGGGCGAGCGCCCGGTGCGCGGGGGAGTCGACGACGTCCCAGCCGATGCCCGCGTACGGGTCGCGCTGCGGGTCGAACTCGCCGAGGCGGAAGCGGATCGACAGCTGGCGGCGCACCGCGCGGTCGATGTCGGCGTCGGTGAGCAGGCCGCGCTCGCGGGCCTCGGTGAACCGCTCGAACGTCGTGCGCGTGTCCTCGCCGTTGTCGGTGAAGCTGTCGATGCCGGCCTTCAACGCGGCCGCGTGGGCGGCGGCGTGGTCCTCGAAGTAGTGCTCCTCGTCGATGAGGTTGGACGGTCCCTGGGCGTCGCTGACCACGAACAGCTCGTGGCCGGTCGGCTCGGCCCAGCGCCGCAGTTCGTTCTCGATCAGTGGACTGACGTGGCAGGGGCGGCCGTTGACCAGGTTGTACGCGGCCATGGCGCCGGTCGCTGCACCGCAGGCCACGGCCGGGCGGAAGGCCGCCAGGTCGTACTCGTGCAGCACTCGCGCGCGCACCCCGGAGGAGGTGGTGCAGCGGTCGTCCTCGTTGTTGTAGGCGAGGAAGTGCTTGAGCACGGGGGCGGTGCGCAGGAACTCGGGGTGGTCGCCCGTCATCCCGCGGCAGAAGGCCACGGCGAGGCGGGCGGTGGCCACCGGGTCCTCGGAGTAGCCCTCCTCGTTGCGGCCCCAGCGCGGGTCGCGCAGCAGGTTCACCACCGGCGCCCACGCCTGGAGGCTGTTGCGTCCCTCACCGACCACGGGGGGCCGGTGGTAGTGGAAGGCCCGCTGCTCGATCGAGGTGGCGGTGGCGACCTGGTGGACCAGTTCCTCGTCCCAGGTGGCGCCGAGCCCGACGGCCTGCGGGAAGGTGGTGGCCTCGCCGAGCCAGGCGACACCGTGCAGCGACTCGTGGCCGGTGCGGAACGCGGCCAGGCCGAGGCGGGGGACCGCGGGCGCGTACTGGTGCAGCATCGCGATCCGCTCGGCGGTGGTGAGCCGGGCCAGCAGGTCGTCGACGCGCTCGCGCAGCGGCAGCGCGGGATCGCGGAACGGGAGCCGGTCCACGGGCAGCTCGGCGGGCACGGAGGCAGTACTCACAGCGGGAAACCCCTTGCGCGGTGCGGAGGTTGGCGGCGGAGGGACGACGGGGGGAACAGGATCGGACCGTCCGCCGACGCGAGTTGAAACGCTTCGAAGCTGACACGCAGGTGGCGATCGTGTCAACCGGATGTTCCGCCGCCATGTCGTCCCCGGGTCACCGCTCGCCGCCCTGATCAGGAATTGTCGTGCTGATCAGGCACGATGGCGGCCAGGGTCGCTGCGCGCCGCATCCGGAAGATTTTCTGCTCAGCCACTTGTCGAACCCGTAATGCGTGATTACTCTCGCCGCAACGTTGAAGCGCTTCGACACCCTCCCCTTCGAAGCACTGCGCGCTTCCCGCACGTCCTCCGCGTGCACCAGGCATCCGCATGCACCCCATGCACCCCCCATCACGCTCGTCACGGAACCTCACAGGCGAAGGGCCGTCCACCATGAGCAGCGAGTTGAACCGCAGAACCTTCGTGACCGGCGCGGCCGCCGTCGCCGGCACCGCAGCGCTGGCACCCCTGCTGTCCGCGTGCGGCGGAGGCGGCAGCAAGAGCCACGGAGGCACGAACAGCAAGGCCGGCAGTGCCGCGGCGCTGCCCGCGTACGTGCCCAGCTCCGCCGTCCACCCCGACGTCGCCTCGACGAGCGGTGCCCACGACGCCCTCACCGACCCCGGCTTCGTGACATACCCGGCGAACCCGGCCAAGTCCGTCACCGAAGTCCCGGGCGCCGGCGGCCACTACACCGCGATCACCCCGCTGTGGGCCACCGTCCCGGCGCCGGGCAACGCCTTCTACGAGGCGATGAACAAGGCGCTGGGCGCCACGCTGACGATGAAGCCCGGCAACGGCAACACCTACAACACGACGATCCCCACGCTGACCGCCGCCCGCAAGCTCCCCGACTGGGTGCAACTGCCCGGCTGGTGGAACCCGCTGTTCAAGGTCGGCGAGCTGGCCGGCACCCAACTGGCCGACCTCACGCCGTACCTGGCCGGCGACAAGATCAAGAAGTACCCCAACCTGGCGGCCCAGCCCACCGGCGCCTGGCAGGCCGGCATGTGGCAGGACAAGCTGTACGGCATCCCCACCTTCGCCAGCGGGTTCGCCCTGCCGGGCCAGTACTACTACCGCGGCGACGTGTTCGCGTCGAAGGGCATCAACGCCGCCGACGTGAAGTCCGCCGACGACCTGGTGAGCCTCGGCAAGGAACTGACCAGCGCGAAGGCCGGGGTGTGGGCCTTCGACGACGTGTGGCAGTACACCGACCAGATCTTCGGCTACGCGCAGAAGTTCACCATCAGCGGCGGGAAGCTGATGCACAAGTACGAGCAGCCGGAGTTCATCGAGGCGCTCAACTGGTGCTACAAGCTGGCGAAGTCCGGGCTCATGCACCCCGACGCGCTGGCCGGCAACAACAACGACGCCAAGACCCGGTTCTTCGCCGGGAAGGTGCTCATCACCGCCGACGGCCAGGGCGCCTGGAACGAGGCCGACGCGCAGTCCGGGATCGCCGCCGACAAGAATTACCGGCGTGCCTCCCTCACCCCGTTCTCCGCCGACGGCAAGGCCACGCCGCAGCTCTTCATGAACCCGTCCGCCGGGATGTTCAGCTACCTCAACGCCAAGCTGAAGCCGGCACAGATCGAGGAGTGCCTGCGCATCGCCAACTACCTGGCGGCGCCGTTCGGGACGGCGGAGTACACCCTGGTCAACTTCGGCGTCGAGGGCGTCCACTACACCCGCGGTACCAACGGCCCGACGCCCACCAAGGCCGGCCAGGCGCAGGTCCAGGCGCAGACGTTCCCCTTCCTGGCCACAGGGGTCAACGTGGTCAACAACCCGGACTTCCCGCAGCTGACCCAGGACCGCTGCGCGTGGAACTCCGAGGCTGCCAAGTACGCCTACAAGCCGGTGTTCTGGAACATGAACATCACCGTGCCGTCCCGCTTCGCCACCGCCGACGCGGCGCAGGCGGTCGAGGACACCATCAAGGACGTCTACCACGGCATCAAGCCCGTGTCCGCCTTCCAGGACGCGCTCAGCACCTGGAAGGGCAGCGGCGGCGGTGACCGGCTGGTCGCCTGGTACCAGAGCACCGTCCTGGACAAGTTCGGCTCCGGCCAGTAACCCCAGCAGCCGCGACTCCGCGTGCCCGTCCTCCCCGGCGGGCACGCGGCGCGGCCCGGCCGGCACGCGCCGCACGAAGGAGGAACCGTGGCCTCGACTGTCGCCACAGACGGCAAGGAACACCGCAACGGCGAGGAGGGCGCCGACGGCGAACCCCCCGTGGAACCGCCACCGGCCAGGAGGCTGACCTGGCGGATCCGGCTGCGCCGGGACAAGTCGCTGATCCTGATGACGCTGCCCGCGGTGGCGCTGCTGGTGGTGTTCAACTACCTGCCGATGGTGGGCACGCTCACCGCGTTCCAGTACTACGACCCGCTGGACGGCGTACGGCACAGCGAGTGGGCCGGGCTGGACAACTTCCGCCAGCTGTTCGGCGATCCGCTGTTCTGGCACGCCCTGGAGAACACCCTCTACATCAGCGCGGTCCAGCTGGTGCTGTTCTTCCCGATCCCGATCCTGCTGGCGCTGCTGCTCAACTCGGTGCTGAACCAGCGGATCCGCTCGGTGATCCAGGCCATCACCTTCCTGCCGCACTTCTACTCGTGGGTGCTGGTCGTCACCCTGTTCCAGCAGATGATCGGCGGCGCCGGGCTGCTCAACCAGTTCCTGCGCCAGCACGACATGGGCACCTGGGACTTCATGACCAACCCGCACACCTTCGTGCTGCTGGTCACCTCGCAGGTGGTCTGGAAGGACGCCGGCTGGGGCATCATCGTCTTCCTCGCCGCGCTGTCCGCCATCGACCAGAACCTGTACGAGGCCGCGGCGGCGGACGGCGCGGGACGCTGGCGGCGGATGTGGCACATCACCCTGCCCGGCATGCGCGGCATCATCGTGCTGATGCTCGTCCTGCGCCTGGGCAACGCGCTGTCCGTCGGCTTCGAGCAGATGCTCATCCAGCGCTTCGCGGTCGGGCACGACGCGGCCGACGTCCTCGACACGTTCGCCTACTACTACGGCATCGGCACCCAGAACTACAGCTACGGCGCGGCGGCCGGCATCTTCAAGAGCGTCATCTCGCTGCTGCTGATCTGGGGTGCGAACACCCTGGCCCACCGCTTCGGCGAGGACGGACTGTACCGGAAATGACGACTGCGACGACGTCAACTGCTGCCGCACGCCCGGCTCGCCGCCCCTCCCGGCGGCCGGTGTGGGAGGAGCCGCCGAGTGCTGCCGGCCAGGGCGCCAAGGGCCTGACCCTCGGCGTGGTGGTGCTGCTGATCCTGGTCCCGGTGTACTGCGTGGTGCTCACCAGCATCTCCACCCCGGGCTCCATCAACCGGGCCGGCGGGCTGGTGCTCGTGCCCGACGGCATCACCTTCGACGCGTACACCACGATGCTCACCGGCGGGCCGGTGCGGCAGGCCCTGCTGGTCACCCTCGGCGTCACCCTCGTGGGAACGGCCATCTCCATGGTGGTGTCGGTGCTGTGCGCGTACGGCCTGTCCCGTTCCCGTTCGCTCGGCCACCGCTTCCTGCTGATGATTCTGGTGGTCACCATGTTCGTCAGCGGCGGGCTGATCCCCACCTTCCTGGTGGTCAGCGACCTCGGCGGCTACGGCAAGTACTGGGCGCTGATCCTGCCGAGCGCGGTGAGCGTCTTCAACATCCTGGTGCTGCGCAGCTTCTACTCCGGGACCGCCGCCGAACTCATCGACGCCGCCCGCATGGACGGCGCGAGCGAGTGGCGGATCCTGTGGTCCGTGGTGCTGCCGACCTCCCGCGCGGTCACCGCGGTGATCACCCTGTTCTACGCGGTCGGCTACTGGAACACCTTCTTCAACGTGATGCTCTACATGCCCACCGAGAGCACCAAGTGGCCGCTGCAGTACGTGCTCTACGAGTACGTCAACCTCGGGATGAACATGCCCGGACAGGTCAACTCCGGCTTCGGCGGCGCGCATTCGCAGACCGCCCCGCTGTCGCTGCAGATGGCCGTCGTGGTGCTCACCCTGCTCCCGATCATGCTCGTGTTCCCGTTCATGCAGAAGCACTTCGCCAAGGGCATGCTCACCGGGGCGATCAAGGGATGAGGTCCACCGGGATGGTGACACTGGCCGAGGTGGCCCGGCACGCGGGCGTCTCCCCGAGCACCGTCAGCTACGTCCTGAGCGGCAAGCGCTCGATCTCGACGGCCACCCGCAAGCGCGTCGAACTGGCGATCAGCGAACTCGGCTACCACCCGCACGCCGGCGCGCGGGCGCTGGCGGGCAAGCGCTCGCACATCATCGCCCTGGTCGTCCCGCTGCGCATCGACGTGTACGTGCCGGTGATGATGGAGATCGCCCTGTCGGTCACCGTCGCCGCCCGCGAGTACGGCTACGACGTGCTGCTGCTCACCAACGACGAGGGCCCCGACGGGGTCCGCCGGGTCGCCGCCAGCGGCCTGGCCGACGGCGTCATCCTGATGGACGTCGAGATGGACGACGCGCGCATCCCCGTGCTGCGCGAGACCGGCACCCACGCCGCCCTCATCGGGCTGCCCGCCGACAGCAGCAGACTGGCCTGCGTCGACCACGACTTCGAGCGGGCCGGCGCGCTGTGCGCCGAGCACCTGGCCGACCTCGGCCACCGCGACATCGCGTTCATCGGCTACGCCCCGGCCGTGTACCAGCGGCACGCCGGCTACGCCGAACGCACCCTGACCGGCTTCCGCCGCGCCGCCGACGCCCGCGGCCTGCGGATCCTGCACCGCCCGTGCGAGGGCTCGTACGAGAGCACCGCGGGCGCCCTCGCCCGCATCCTCGCCGACCGGCCGGCCACCACCGGATTCGTCGTGCAGAACGAGGGCGCCATCGGGCCCTTGCTGAGCCTGCTGCGCACCAGCGGCCGGATCGTCCCGGAGGACGCGTCCGTCGTCGCCCTGTGCTCCGACCCGCTCGCCGAGCAGTACTCCCCGGCGCTCACCGCAGTCGCCGGCCCGGCCCGCGAACTCGGCCGCCAGGCCGTCGACCTGGTGATGAACCGGCTCAACGGCCGCCCGGTGCAGGAGGTCACCCTGCTCACCCCCGAGCTGACCCGCCGCGAGAGCTCGGGGCCGGCCCCGGTCCGCTGACGGCCGCTCGCCCCGCCCCTCCCTCCACACTCCAACGCCCTTTCCCCGTACCCCCTTTGGAGCCCTGCCACATGGCCACGTTCTTCCACGACCTCGGCCACGCCCTGGAATGGCGCGCCAAGGGCGAGACCCTGCGCGTCGAGGCGTGGGGCCCCGACGCCGTACGCGTCCGCGCGACGCCCGGCGGCCCGCTGCTGCACGACCTGCCCGGGGCCCTGCTGCCCGAGGCCGCGCCCACGGGGGACAAGCCCGTCATCACCATCGGCGCACACACCGCCACCCTCGTCAACGGCGCCCTGACCGTGCGGATCGACGCCCGCACCGAGGGCAAGATCGTCCCCGAACTGCTGCCCTCCGCCGGGCAGGTGACGTTCCTGCGGACCGACGACGGAAGCGAGCTGCTCGCCGAGGAGCCGCACCACTTCTGGTGGCCGGGCGCCCGGCTCGCCACCTCCACCGGCAACGGCTACCACCGCCTGGAGCAGCGCTTCCGCGCCTACGACGGGGAGCGGATGTACGGGCTCGGCCAGCACACCCACGGCCTGCTCGACCAGAAGGGCGCGGTCATCGACCTGGTGCAGCGCAACGCCGAGGTCACCGTCCCGTTCCTGCTCTCCAGCCGCGGCTACGGCCTGCTGTGGAACTCCCCGGCGATCGGCCGGGTCGAACTCGCCGAGACCGGCACCCGCTGGGTCGCCGACAGCGCCCGCCAGATCGACTACTGGGTGACCGCGGGGGAGCCCGCCGACATCCTGCGCCGCTACGCCGACGCCACCGGCCACCCGCCGGTGCTCCCCGAGTGGGCCGCCGGCTTCTGGCAGTGCAAGCTGCGCTACCGCACCCAGGACGAACTCCTCGGCGTCGCCCGGGAGTACAAGCGGCGCGGCCTGCCGCTCGACGTCATCGTCTGCGACTTCTTCCACTGGACGCACCTCGGCGAATGGCGCTTCGACCCGGCGGAATGGCCCGACCCGCAGGCCATGGTCGACGAACTCGCCGCCATGGGCGTCCGGTTGATGGTCTCGGTGTGGCCGTCGGTGAGCCCGCTCAGCGAGAACTACGCCACGATGCTGGACCACGGCCTGCTGATCGGCACCGAACAGGGCCCGATCGCCCACGCCGACTGGCCCGACAAGGGGCTGGCGGCCTACTCCGCCCAGGTCGCGTTCTACGACGCGACCCATCCGGAGGGGCGCGCCTTCGTCTGGGACCGGCTCAGGGACCACTACCACCGGCAGGGCATCACGACGTTCTGGCTGGACGCCTGCGAGCCGGAACTCAAGCCCGGCCACCCCGCCAACCTCCGCTACCACGCGGGCCCCGGCCTGGAGGTCGGCAACCTGTACCCGCGGGAGAACGCGCGGATGGTCTGGGAGGGCCTGCGAGCCGAGGGTGAGACGGAGATCGTCTCCCTCAACCGCTCCACCTGGGCCGGCGCGCAGCGCTACGGCGCGGCCCTGTGGTCCGGCGACATCGCCACCACGTTCGCCTCGCTGCGCGCCCAGATCAAGGCCGGGCTCAACGTCATGCTCTCCGGCATCCCCTGGTGGACCACCGACATCGGCGGCTTCCACGGCGGCGACCCGGACGACCCCGCCTACCGCGAACTGCTCGTCCGCTGGTTCCAGTACGGGGCGTTCTGCCCGCTGTTCCGCCTGCACGGCTTCCGCGGTCCCGAGCAGAAACTCGAACCGGCCATGACCGGCCTGCCCAACGAGGTCTGGTCGTACGGCGAGGAGGCGTACCCGATCCTGCGCGACTACCTGCACCTGCGGGACCGGCTGCGCCCGTACGTCATGGAGCAGATGCGGGAGGCAGCCGACACGGGACTGCCGCCCATGCGCCCGCTGTTCGTGGACTTCCCGCAGGATCCGGGCAGTTGGACCGAGGGCGGGACCTCGTTCCTGCTCGGCCCCGACCTGCTGGTCGCCCCGGTGACGGAGGCCGGCGCCCGCGAACGCGAGGTGTACCTGCCGGCCGGCGCCGAGTGGACCGACGCGTGGACCGGACAGCGCCATGCCGGCGGTGCGGTGGTGCGGGTGGCCGCGCCGCTGGAGCGGATCCCGCTGTTCCTGCGCGACGGGGCCGTCCTGCCGATCGCCCCACGGGAGGAGGCGTGACCGCCCGACTGGTGCGGCACCTCGGCGGCCGGCTGGCCTTCGGCGGCGACTACAACCCCGAGCAGTGGGACGAGGCCGTCTGGCGCGAGGACGACGAGCTGATGCGCCGCGCCCGGGTCAACCTCGCCACGGTCGGGGTGTTCTCCTGGGCGCTGCTCGAACCCGCCGAGGGCGAGTACGCGTTCGGGTGGCTGGACGCCCAGCTGGACCGGCTGCACGCGCAGGGCGTCGCCGTCGACCTGGCCACCCCGACCGCCTCCCCGCCGCCCTGGTTCACCCTGGCCCACCCCGACGCGATGCCCGTCACCGCGGACGGCGTACGGCTGACCCACGGCAGTCGTGACACGTACTGCCTGGCCGCACCCGCCTACCGCCGGGCGGCCCGCGCGATCGCCACGGCCCTGGCAGAGCGCTACGCCGACCACCCAGCGGTGGCCATGTGGCACGTCCACAACGAGTACGCCACCGTGTGCTGGTGCGACCACGCCGCCGCCGCGTTCCGCCGCTGGCTGCAGGACTGCTACGGCACGCTCGACGCCGTCAACGACGCCTGGGGGACGGCCTTCTGGAGCCAGCACTACGCAACGTGGGAGGAGATCCAGCCGCCTCGGGCCACCCAGTGGCACCGCAACCCCGGACTCACCCTGGACTACCGCAGGTTCTGGTCCGACGAGGCGCTGGCCGCCTACCGCGAGCAGCGCGACGCGATCCGCGCCGCCGCCGGGCCTGAGCGTCCGATCACCACCAACCTCATGCTGCCCGGCTACCAGACCCTGGACCTGTGGGCGTTCGGCCGCGAGGTCGACTTCGTCGGCATCGACCACTACCCCGACACCCCGGGCACGGGCGGCGCCGCCGACACCGCCTTCGGCGCGGACCGCGCCCGCTCCTTCGGCGGCGGCAAGCCGTGGCTGCTCGTCGAGCAGGGCGCCAGCACCGTGTACGCGGGCGACCGCACCCTGCCCAAGGAGCCGGGGGAGATG
>WRCZ01000195.1 GCA_009783685.1 Actinomycetes bacterium | reverse complement strand
GGACCACTGCCCGTACGCGGCGGCCAGCGCCATCATGTCCTGCCGCCCGCGGGCGTGCTGGCCCTGCCGGCCGAGGGCGTGCTGGGTCGGCTGGCCGCCGGGTCCCCGGCTCGTTCGGGTGCCGGGTCTCCGGGGCGTTGGGGTGCCGGGTCCTCGGGTCGTTCGGGTGCCGGGTCTCCGTGTCGTTCGGGTGCCGGGTCTCCGGATCGGCTGGCCGCCGGGTCTCCCGATCGTTCGGACGCCGGGTCCTCGGGTCGTTCGGCCGTCGGGTCTCCGGGTCGTTGGGCTGCCAGGTTCCCGGATCGTTCGGACGCCGGGTCCCCGGATCGTTCGGACGCCGGGTCCCCGGACCGGTCGGGCGTTTCCGCGGCGGCGCGGGGCGCGGGCGGTCCTGCGTGGCGGTCGCTGTGGTGCGCGGGTGCCTCGGGCTGGCCGACGACGACCAGCCGGCCGTCCGACGTGCGCAGCACCTCGATCGGCGTGCGGTACAGGCGGGTCAGCGTCTCGGAGGTGATCACCTCGGCGGGCGTGCCGCTGACCGCGCCGCCCTCCGCGAGGTAGACCACCCGGTCCAGCCGGGACAGGATCGGGTTCACGTCGTGCGCGACCATCATCACCGTCACGCCCTCCTCGCGGCAGATCCGGCCGATCAGCGTGGCGACCGCGGCCTGGTTGGGCAGGTCGAGGCTGTCCAACGGCTCGTCCAGCAGCAGCAGTTCGGGGCGGCGGACCAGTGCCTGGGCGATCAGCAGCCGCTGCTGCTCGCCGCCCGACAGCTGCCCGATCGGCCGGTGCGCGTAGGCGCCCGCGCCCACCAGCTCCACCACCTCGGCGATCCGGCGGGCGGCCGCCCGGCGCCCGGCCGAGAACGGCAGCGGCACGCCCCAGCGGTCGCCGTCCCAGCCGAGCCGGACGACGTCCACGCCGCGCAGCCGCAGCGACGCGTCGAAGCTGCGGCGCTGCGGCAGGTAGCCGACACGGTCGCCCGCCTTGCCCGGCGCGGCGCCCAGCACCCGCACCTGGCCGCTTGCGGGCGGCAGCACCCCCAGCAGGACCTTGAGCAGCGTGGACTTGCCGACGCCGTTCGGGCCGAGCACGGCGACGAACTCGCCCCCGCCGACGCCGTCCTGGCCGGAGGTGCCGGTGCCGCGCGCGGTGCCGAGGTCGAGGTCGACGCCGGACCACAGGGTGCGCCCGCCGACGCGTACGGACGCGCCGCGCAGGGACACCACCGGGACGGGCGCCCCGGTGGTGTCGGCTGCCCGGGGTTCGGCGGGTTCGGCGGGTCCTGCGGTCACTTGCCCACGGCCTTCTGCAGGGCCTGCTGGATGCCCTGGAGCTGGCGGACCTGCCAGTCCTGGAAGGATGCCCCGGCCGGGGTGAGGGTCTCGGTGACGGTGGCCACCGGGATGCCCGCGGCCTTGGCCGCCTTGACCTGCTGCTGGACGTCCGGCGTCGCGTTCTGGCTGTTGTAGACGTAGACCTTGATCTGCTTGCCCTTGATCTGCTGGTCGATCAGCGCCTTGTCGTGCGCGGTCGGGTCGGTGCCCTCGCTGATCGCGTTCAGGAAGCCCGCGGGGGTGAGCATCTTCAGGCCCAGGCCCTCGGCGAGCGGGCTGACGATGGACTCCGACGCGCCGATGGGGGTGCCGGCGTACTTCGCCTTGATCCCGGCGATGGCCTGGTCGTACGGGGCCAGGGTCTGTGTCTCGAACGCCGTCTTGAGCTTGTCGAAGTCGGCCGCGTCCGCCGGGTCGATCTTCTTGTAGTCGGCGGTGATCCGGTCGATGACGGAGTGGACGTCGGAGGGCGAGTACCAGCGGTGCGGGTTGCCGCCGGGCTTGATCCCGACCAGGTCGCCGACCTTCAGGTCGGTCCGGCCGGAGCCCGGCGTGGCCGACAGCAGCTTGTCCGCCCAGGCGTCGTAGCCGATGCCGTTGACGATCGTGTACTGCGCGCCCGCCACCGACCGGGCGTCGGCCGCCGTGGGCTCGTAGTCGTGCGGGTCGGCGTCGGGGTTGTCGATGATGCTGGTCACGTGGACGTGGCTGCCGCCCAGCTGGCTCGCGATGCTGCCCCAGAAGTTCTCCGCGGCCACCACCTGGATCGTCCGGCCGCCGCCCCCCTTCGCGTCGGCCTTGCCGCTCGCCGCCGTGTCGGCTGCCCCGGACGGGGAGCTGGTGGAGCAGGCCGCGACGGTGAACGCGGCGACCACGGCGACCCCGCCGAGGGCCAACCGGGACGCCGTGACCGGCGCGGACCGCCTCCGGCGGAGGGGGCGACGCAGTGGTGCTGCCTTCATGACGGGGTGCTCTCCTGACCGGGCTGGGCTGTGCTGACCTCCTCACCGTAGATGAAAACGACTTTCACAACCATGGTCGGACCGGAAAATGATGAAAATCATTGCCATCTTGTGACCAGCGGGATCCGGCGGCGGACCCGGGGGGTGACCTGCGGCACAGCAGGCGGAGGAGAGGTTGCGCTTACGTGGGGGACACGCGGCGCCGCACGGGGCGTAACGCCGCGCTGCCAGAGTCCCCTGCGCCAGCAGCGAAAGGGGACACGACAGATGACCCGGTTCAATCGCCGCGACTTCCTGCGCGCGGTCGGTGCCACAGGTGGTGCCGGCGCCATGCTCGCCACCATGGGCGCGCTCGGTCTGACGCCCACCGCGGAGGCGGCCACCCGCGGCGCCCCCTACCGGGCGCCGCGGACCGGCGACTTCACCCTGACCGGACGCGCCGCCGCCAAGGTGGTCGTGCTCGGCGGCGGCATCGCCGGACTGACCACCGCCTACGAGCTCGGCAAGGCGGGCTACGACTGCACGGTCCTGGAGGCCCGCGACCGGCCCGGCGGCCGCAACTTCACGGTGCGCGGCGGCGACACCACCACCGACCTGTACGGCAACCGCCAGACCGCCCGCTTCTCCGACGGCCAGTACATGAACGCCGGGCCGGCCCGCATCGCGCAGTGGATGGTCACCCTCGACTACTGCCGCGAACTCGGCGTGCCCATCGAGGTGTTCACCAACGTCAACGCGGACGCCTACCTCTACAACGAGGCCGCGGGCATGACCGCGCCGGTGCGCTACCGCGCCGCCAAGGCCGACATGTTCGGCTACGTCACCGAGTTGCTCGCCAAGGCCGCCGACCAGGGCGCCCTGGACGGGGAGTTGACCGCCGCCGACCGCGAGCGCCTGATGGAGTTCCTGAAGGACTACGGCGACCTCGGCGCCGCGTTCGACTACACCGGCAGCACCCGCCGCGGCTACTCCGTGTGGCCGGCCGCCGCCGGCACGCCGGGCGTGGTCGCCGCGGACGTGCCCACCGCGTCGGAGGTCTTCGCCACCGGCGTCGGCCGCTACTTCGCCTTCGAGTTCGAGTTCGACCAGGCGATGCTGATGTTCCAGCCGGTCGGCGGCATGGACCGGATACCGCACGCCCTGGCGCAGGCCGTCGGGCAGCAGCGGATCAGGACCGGCTGCGCGGTCACCCGGGTCACCGACCGCGGCGACGGCGTCACCGTCACGTACACCCGGTCCGGCCGCACCACGACCCTCGACGCCGACTTCTGCGTGGCCGCCATGCCGCCCAACATCCTCGCCAGGGTGCCGCACAACCTCGGGGCCGGCGTGCAGTCCGCGCTGGAGGCGATCACCCCGTCCTCGGCGGGCAAGATCGGCCTGGAGTACGGCTCGCGGTGGTGGGAGACCGACCACAGGATCTACGGCGGCATCACCGAGACCGACCTGGACGTGACCCATATCTGGCACCCGTCCTACGGCTTCCACGGCCGGCGCGGCGTCGTCATCGGCTACTACAACACCGGCTCCCGGGCCGACTCCTACGCCGCGCTCACCCCGCGGGCCCGCGAGGAGCGGGCGGTGGCGGCCGGGGTGAAGATCTACGGCGAGAAGTACCGCAGCGAACTGGTGTCGTCGTTCTCCCACCACTGGCGGCAGTTCCCGTACCAGGAGGCCGCCTGGCACAGCACGCCCGGCGGCCCCGACGCCCCGCGCTACAAGCCGCTCACCGAGCCGTCCGGCCGGGTGTACTTCGCCGGCGACTGGCTCAGCTACATGGACGCCTGGCAGCACGGCGCGTTCACCTCCGCCCGCAGCGCGGTGACGGCCCTCCACCGGCGCGTCCTGGCCTGAGGCCGCGGGCTCAGCCCGGGTAGGGGGTGGTGTCGCGGGCCGTGCGGAGCGCGGAGGACCACCAGGCCAGCAGCTCCAGCATGGTCTTGGCGTAGCCGGGGGCGTTCTCGTCGAGCGGGCGGCCGTCCTGCCAGGAGGAGTAGTAGTTCGGGAAGGCCAGGCCCTCGCGGATGGTCACCGCGTGCAGTTCGGTGAGCACGTTCTCCAGGTGCAGCACCGCGTGCCGCCCGCCGGCCGCGCCGCCGTAGCTGACGAACGCGACGGGCTTGGCCGCCCACTGGGTGAAGTGCCAGTCGATGGCGGCCTTCAGGGACGCCGGGTAGCTGTGGTTGTACTCCGGCGTGACGACGACGAACGCGTCGGCGCCCGCCAGCGCCGCGGTGAGCGCCGCCATCCCCGCGGGCCGCGGGTAGCCGTCGCCCGCGTGCTTCGGCGAGGCGGCGGGCAGCGACAACGGCACGTCGAGGTCGGCCAGATCGACCACCTCGACGTCGAAGTAGCCGTGCAGCCGCGCCTGTTCGGTGACCCACGTGCCGACGACGGGGCCGAACCTCCCTTCCCTGACGCTGCCGAGGAGGATCACGAGCTTGTGGCGGGTGGTGGTGTCGGTGTCCATGACCCCACGATCGGGCCGCCCCGCGGGCGTAGCCAGACCGGTTCGAGGCTGGCCCTGCCAGGGCCAGCCTGAGCGCTGCCGGACGCGCGCGGGGCGTCCTACGCTCGGACGCATGGGCACGCCGCTGGGGGACTTCATCCGGGCCAAGCGCGACAGCATCCAGCCGGAGACGCTGGGGCTGCCGGAGCGCGGGCGCCGCCGCTCGCCGGGACTGCGCCGGCAGGACCTGGCCGCCCGCGCGGGCATCAGCGTCGAGTACCTCACCCGCATCGAGCAGGGCCGCGACCGCCGCCCGTCGATCGCCGTGGTGCACGCGCTCGCCGACGGGCTCAGCCTCGACGCCGTCGAGCGCGAGCACCTGCGCTACCTCGCGAAGATCAGCGGCGGCGAGTGCGTCGCCCACGCGCAGCCCGCGCCGCCGCGCCACACCGTGCGCCCGTCCGTCCTGGAGACCCTGCGCCTGCTCGAACCGGGCATCGCGCTGGTGACCAACCGGCTCGGCGACGTCCTCGCGTACACCGGCGGCTTCGAGGCGGTCGCCGGCGGGACCGGGCTGCTCGACGCCGGCTCGCCCAACCTCACCCGCTACGCCTTCACCGACCCGCGCGCCCGGGCGTTCTTCGCCGACTGGGACGCGGTCGCGGACGAGCTGGCCTTCGACCTGTGGCTCGGGCCGTCGGTGGAGAGCAGCGAGTGGTTCACGGCGGAGCTCGCGCCTGCCGCGGGCCCCGACTTCACCCGCCGCCTGCACAGCCACGTCGTGCCGCCGCGCGGCGTCCTCCGGCTGCGGCACCCCTCAGGCAGCGACCTGAGGCTGCGCCGCGAGACCCTCGAACTCCCGGGGGACGCCCAGCAGCTGGTCGTCTTCCTGCCCGCGGACGAGGCGAGCGCCCAGGCCGTCGAACACCTCCGCCGCCCCGGCCACGGCCGCCTGCGCGCCATCTCCTAGGCGCGCTTCTGACCCTGCGGGCGCTGTATGGGGGTGTGCCGTGCCGCGACGTCCTCATGCATGGCCGTACCCGCCAAGCCGTACCGCGCCACCGGTCACGGCGCCGCCCGCGTCGTCCCAGGGCGTCGTCACCGGTGGCGCGGAGGGGGCGGGGCGGCGCCGGGGTCGCGCTGGTGGCAGGGGACGGTCCAGCGCGTGCCGTCGGGAGCCGGCGCCCACTCGCCGTCGCGGGCGAACCCGCACTGCCGCAGCATGCGGTCGAGTTCCGTGGCGGGGAGGCCGCCGCCCGAGCCCGGCGTCACGGTCACCACCAGGGCGTCCACCTGGCCCCGGTCGGGATGGTGGTCCAGCCCCCGCACCACCAGGTGCCAGCGCTCGCAACCTCCGATCGCCTCCGCCCGGTAAGCCGCGGTGGCGGCCTGCACGGGACGGGGATCGGGCGCGGTCTCTGCTTCCGCTGCGGACATGCCGTGCGCTCTCCTCTGCTCCGTCTGTGAGGAACCCATGCCCATGTTCTTGCCCGGCCCAGCCCGCTGAACCCGACAACGTGCCGGCCGTGTCCGGCGAGTGGCCCGGCGGGTCTCGGGGCGGGTGCGCGGCCGGGGTTGGGACGGTTCGCTGGTGTTCCGCGGGGAACGCACGGCCGCACTCTGGGCGCCGGATCGGTGGGACGCGCGACGTCCGGGAAGCCGCGAACGGGAGCCCATGCTCTTGCCGGGGCCAGCCCGTTGAACCTGGCAACGTGCAGGCCGTGCATGGCCGGTCTCGCGAGGGTGCGCGGCCGGGGTTGGGGCGGTTCGCTGGCGATCCGCGTAGAACGCATGGCCGTACGCCGGGTGCCGGGCCGGGCAGGGCGCGCGACGCCCCGGGGCTAGGGCGCGGGGCCGGGGCCGGACGGGTCGCTGACGCTCCGCGGGGAACGCACGGCCGTACGCCGGGTGCCGGGTCGGTGGGACTTGCGACGTCCCGGGAGCTGCGAACCGGAAGGGGGATGTCGGGGTGGCGTGGAAGGATGAGGCGACGCGAAAGCGGTGAAAACGGCAGGGAGCGGGGGCGGTATGGCACGGGCGCGGAGCGCACTGCACGAGCGGCGTGCCGCGGTCCGTGCCGCGGAACGGCTGGGCGCGGCGGCCCGCGCGGTGCCGGAGGACCACGCGGCCGCGGTGGCCGAGGTGTGGCAGCCGCTGCGTGCGATCCGCGAGGAACTGGCCGCGCGGGAGCTGGCGGCGATCCCGGTCGCGCGGCTGAAGGACGTCACCGAGGGCCGGTTGCGGCTCGGCGCCGTCGAGTCCGCGGGGTACACGACGGTCGGCGACGTGCTGAAGGCCGGGCGCCACGAGTTGCGCCACATACCGGGCGTCGGGCCGCAGACGGCGGACCAGGCGCTCGCCGCCGCCGGCCAGATCGCGCGGGCGGTGGAGGAGACGGTCGCCGTCCGCATCGAGTTCGACGACCGCGCGCCGCGCACCACCGCGCTGGTCGTCGCCCTGCACCGGCTGGTGGAGGCCGGGCCGCAGGCGCGCCGCGCGGTCGGCGTCGCGGAGGCGCTCGACCGGGAGCTGGCGCCGCTGCTGGAGCAGGCCGGTCCGGCGGCCGGCCGGTTCCGCCTGTGGCTGCTGCGACGGGCGGCCCGCGAGCAGGCGCTGACCGCGGCCGCCCGGTTGCGGGAGACCTGCGCGCGGGCGCAGCGCGACGGCGTACCGGAACTGCTCGCCCAGGCGTCCGTCGACCTGCTGCGCGCCCCGGCCGGCGAGATCGAGGCGTGGGTCGACTTCGAGGTGCGGTCGGCCGAGTACTACAGCCTGCTCGCCGAACTGTCCGGCCGGGGCCCGGACCGGGCCGCCGCCGAGGGGTACCTGCCGTCCGAGGTGGCCGAACGGGTCAGGGAGCAGCCTCTGGACGACTCCCGGCTGCGCGTGTCGCTGCGCGGCTACCAGGCGTTCGGGGCCCGGTTCGCGCTCGCGCAGCGCCGGGTCGTCCTGGGCGACGAGATGGGGCTGGGCAAGACGGTCCAGGCGGTCGCAGCCCTCGCGCACCTCGCGGCCGGCGGCCGCACCCACTTCCTGGTGGTGTGCCCGGCCGGCGTCCTCGTCAACTGGACGCGCGAGATCCGCGGCCGCAGCGCCCTGCGGGCCGTCCCGCTGCACGGCCCCGACCGGCACGAGGCGTTCGCGGAGTGGCGCGCCCAAGGCGGGGTGGGCGTCACCACGTACGACGGGCTGCGCGGCTTCACCCCGCCGGCGCCCGCTCCCGGGCCGGTGGCTCCGGCGGCTCCGGTGGCGTCAACTCCCGTACTGGTCAAAGGGGACGGGCCCGGGACGCGGGAGGCGACTTCCCCGGCGGACGGCGGCGTCGACGTGGCGATGCTCGTCGTGGACGAGGCGCACTACGTGAAGAACCCCGAGACCCGCCGCTCCCGGGCCGTCGCCGCGTGGGCCGCGGTCAGCGAGCGCGTGCTGTTCCTGACCGGCACCCCGATGGAGAACCGGGTCGCCGAATTCCGCGCCCTCGTCCACCACTTGCAGCCCGACCTGGTGCCCGACGTGGGCGCGGCGGACGGCGCCGCCGGGTCGCACGCCTTCCGCGCCGCCGTCGCACCGGCGTACCTGCGGCGCAACCAGGAGGACGTGCTCACCGAACTGCCCACGCTGGTGCGGACCGACGAGTGGCAGGAGCTGTCGGCCGCCGACCAGGACGCCTACCAGGAGGCCGTGGCCGGCGGGAACTTCATGGCCATGCGGCGGGCGGCGTTCGCCTGCCCCGAGAAGTCGGCGAAGCTCCAGCGGCTGCGGGAACTCGTCGCCGAGGCGGCGGGCAACGGCCTCAAGGTCGTCGTGTTCTCCTACTTCCGCGACGTGCTGGCCGCCGTGCGGCAGGCGCTCGTCGAGGACGCGGGGCCCGCGGTGGTGCACGGTCCGCTGGCGGGCGGCCAGACGCCGGCCCAACGCCAGGCCGCCGTCGACGCGTTCAGTGCCGTGCAGGGCCACGCGGTGCTGCTCGCGCAGATCGAGGCGGGCGGCGTGGGCCTCAACCTGCAAGCGGCGTCCGTGGTGATCATCTGCGAGCCGCAGCTCAAGCCGACGATCGAGCACCAGGCGGTGGCCCGCGCCCACCGGATGGGCCAGGTGCGGCCGGTCCAGGTCCACCGCCTGCTCGCCACCAGCGGAGTCGACCAGCGGCTGCTGCAGATCCTGGAGTCCAAGTCCCGCCTCTTCGACGCCTACGCGCGCCGCAGCGAGGTGGCCGCCGCCACGCCCGATGCCGTGGACATCTCCGAGGGTTCGCTCGCGCGGCGCATCGTGGAGGAGGAGCAAGTCCGCCTCCACGCCGAACGCGCCTAGCCAGCCGGGTCTTTCACGGTGTCGATCGCAGCGAGGGTCAGGGTGCGGCGGGGCCGTCGTTGTGGAGGAGCGGGGTGTGGCGCTCGGTGAGCGGGCCGACGCCGAGGTCGTCGCGCATGAGCGCGCGCATCTCGGCTGCCGCGATGCCGCGGGCCTCCCAGCGGGCCCGATCCTCAGGGCTGTTGACGTCGGTGCCGCCGGCGTAGCCGTCGCAGATGCGGCGCAGGCAGTGGAACACCGTGTTGGAGGCCGTGACGACGCCCTGGGGCGCGACGAGCCACATCCGTTCCGATGCGACGGACAGGCCCGAGTCCCGGAAGGCCTCGCGCAGCGCGAGCGCCCGCTCGGCGTCGGAGGGGTGGTCGCGCCCGGCCAGGGCCCGCAGGGTCTCACCGAGGACCTTCACAGCGGTGGTGTACTGCGTGTAGACGTCGAGCCGCAGCCGCACCGCCTCCTTGGCATCCTCGCGCTTCCACCGGTTCCGGTCGGCGATGAGCGTGGCGACGATGCCGATCGCGGCTCCGGCCAGGGTGGAGAGCAGGGGCAACCAGTCCATGCGGGCCAGCTTGGGGCATGCGGTGACGGTGGCACCAGACGCTCAAGTCCCGTGCAGGAGAACTCTGTTCCGGCGCCGGAGGTCCCGGCGGACCGGGACGGACGAGGCGCCTCAGGACCCGTCGGGCCAGGACCCGCCCCGGCCTCAGGACCCGTCCGGCCAGGACCCGTCCCGCCCGGATCCGTCCGCGGGCTTCACCAGCGGCACGTCGCGGCTGAACTCCCGGAAGCCGACGCTGGAGTAGAGCCCGCGCGCCTTGGGATGCCCCGGCGCTCCGAGGCAGGCGACCGTCATCCGCCGGGCGCCGGCCCGGCGTGCGAGG
>WRCZ01000194.1 GCA_009783685.1 Actinomycetes bacterium | reverse complement strand
GGCAGCTCGTCGAGGTAGTGCGCGGAGGCGTACTTGGCGGTCTTCAGCGCGAACTCCGCGCTGGTGCCGCCGACCACGATCGCCAGGTGGTAGGGCGGGCAGGCGGCGGTGCCGAGCGAGCGGATCTTCTCCTCCAGGAAGCGCATCATCGACGCCTCGTTGAGGACCGCCTTGGTCTCCTGGTACAGGAAGGACTTGTTGGCGCTGCCGCCGCCCTTGGCCATGAAGAGGAACTTGTACGCGCCGCCGTCGGTCGCGTACAGCTCGATCTGCGCGGGCAGGTTGGAGCCGGTGTTCTTCTCCTCCCACATGGTCAGCGGGGCCATCTGGGAGTAGCGCAGGTTCAGCTTGGTGTACGCGTCGTAGATGCCGCGCGACAGCGCCTCCTCGTCGCCGCCGGAGGTCAGCACGTTCTGGCCGCGCTTGCCCATGACGATCGCGGTGCCGGTGTCCTGGCACATCGGCAGCACGCCCGCGGCGGCGATGTTGGCGTTCTTCAGCAGGTCGAGCGCCACGAAGCGGTCGTTGGGGCTGGCCTCGGGGTCGTCCAGGATCCGGCGCAGCTGGGCCAGGTGGGTCGGCCGCAGGTAGTGCGAGATGTCGTGCATGGCCTCGGCGGCCAGCCGCCGCAGCGCCTCCGGCTCGACCTTGAGGAAGGTGCGGCCGTCCGCCTCGAAGGTGCTGACCCCTTCGGAGGTGATGAGGCGGTACGGGGTGGTGTCCTCGCCGAGGGGGAGCAGATCCGTATAGGCAAACTCGGGCATAAGGGGCATTCCTCACTCGGCTGCGTCGACGCTGAAGCGCACCAAGCGTAGAACGTCCGGGCGGCCCGGAATCTGTGAGGTAAGGCTCATCCCTGCGTGAGGTAAGGGAGCACTCGTGGTCAGGGCGTGGTCAGGGCGCGAGCAGGGCGCGGTCAGGCCGGCGCGGTCAGGAAGCGGCCGGATCGACGGCCGGCTCGGGCTCCGGCTCGGGGCCGGGCGCCGCCGTTCCCGTGCGCGGCCTCCGCATCGCCACCGCGGCGTGGACGCCACCCGCGGTGACCAGCAGCCCGGAGACCGTGAAGATCGTGTCGATCGGGCCGAAGTGCACCCCGGCCACGTGCGCGTCCAGGCCGTGCAGCGCGGTGCTGGCGAGCCAGCCGGACGCGGCCACGCCGACGAGCGCGGCGAGCTGCTGGACCGGGTTGATCACGGCGATCACCCGGCCCAGGTGGGACTGCGGCACCGAGGAGAGCAGCACGGGCGTCACCGCGGTGTTCAGCGCGGCCAGCAGCACGCCGCACAGGGCCAGGGTGACCAGCGCCGGGCCGATGCCGGTCAGCCGGGAGTAGACGATCACGCCCACTCCGGTCAGTGCGAGCCCGCCCGCGAACACCCGGTGCGCGCCGAGCCGTTCGGTCATCGCCGCCGCGATCACCGCGCCGCCGACCAGCCCGACCCCCTCCGCCATCTCCAGGGTCCCGTACCAGCGGGAGGCCACGCCGAGGTTGTCGGTCACGAAGAAGACGTTGAGCGAGTTCAGCGCGCCCGTGCCCACCGTCGCCAGGACCAGGGCGACCAGCAGGGCGAGGAGCACCCGGCTGCCGGCCACCAGCCGCAGTCCCGCGGTGAACTCGGCGTGCCAGGCGGAGCCCCGACCGCCGGGCGCGGCAACGGCGTTCGTCCCCACGGGCAGCGCACCCTCGGCAGCTTCCGGACCGCCGTCCACGGCGTCCAGGCCGTCCACAGCGCCCGCGCCGCCGGCTCCGTCCACAGCGCCCGCGTCGTCCAGGCCGCCCGCGGCGTCCACAACGCCCGCGCCTCCCGTGGCGTCCACAACGCCCGCGTCGTCCAGGCCGCCCGCGGCGTCCACAACGCCCGCGCCTCCCGCGGCGTCCACAGCCCCCGGGGCGTCCGCGCCGTCCACGCCGTCCGCGTCCGCCCCCGACGCCGCGCCCGGCTGGCCCGCCCCACCCACCGCGGGCGCCTCGCCGTCCGCCGCCCGTTCCGCGGCCGTCCGCACGCCGCGGACCGCCGCGAACGACGCGAGGAACGACAGCGCGTTGACCAGCAGCGCCCAGCGCACGCCCACCGTGAACAGCAACGGGGCCGCCAGTGGCGGCCCCGCGATGGAGGCGATGGCCTGGGTGGCCTGGCCGATCCCGGCGGCCTTCGCGCGCTCCCCGGGTCCGACCACCTCGCCTATCAGCGCGAACCGGGCCGGGTTGAAGAACTGGGCGGCGGCGGTGGCCAGGAACACCGTCGCGTACACCGCGCCGAGCACCACGCCCTCGGGCAGCGTCCCGGCCGGCAGGAAGGCCACGACGGTGAGCGCGCCGACCAGGCCCGCGCGCACCAGGTCGGCGCCCAGCATGGTCCGCCGCCGGTCCCAGCGGTCGACGAACACCCCGGCCGGCGGGCCGATCAGCAGGGTGCCGACCGCGACGGCGACGACGAGGCCGGAGACCGCGACGGGCGCGTAGGAGCGGCCGGCCAGCACCACCGTGCCGATCCACAGCGCGAGCGTGGTGCTGAAGACGAAGTCCCCTGTCTGGGAGACCAGTTGGCCGGTCCACAACCGACGGTAGTCCCGGTTGATGAGCATCGTCGCAGCATTCCCGTGCCCGCTGGTCCGGTCAATGAAGGAGGACGCCGTTCCGCCCCGGTTCGCGTGTCCGTCCCCCCGGCGGCCGCGTCCGGAGGCCGCGTCCGCAGGCCAGCCGGCGGGGTCCGGACGCCCGCGGGGCGGCGCGGTCTCCGCCCCGCGGCGGACCGGGCGGGCCGCGCCCCCTAAGGGACGGTTCCGGGTGCGCTCCGGCGCGCCTCGGGGTAGTTGCGATCTATCGCGTCTGTGTACGGTGGTCGGGTGGATGAATCGCAGCTCCAGAAGCGCCCGCAGCAGCCGGCGAACCCGCCGGCCCGCACCGCCCTGCCCGACGGGGCGCCCGATCTGCGGGCCTCGGACGCGGACCGGGACCGGGTCGCCGACATCCTGCGCGACGCGCTCGCCGAGGGCCGGCTGGACGCCGCCGAGCACTCCGAGCGCCTGGACCGCGTCTACGCGGCGAAGACCCTGGGCGAACTGGAGCCGCTGGTCCGGGATCTGCCGGCCGGAGCCGCCGCGCGGCCGCAGCCGGCCCCCGCGCCGCGCGCGTACGCGGCGGACGGCGGCGGCGAGAACCCCAACCTCGTCGGCATCCTGGGCGGTGCCGACCGCAAGGGCCGCTGGCGGGTGGGCCACCGGATCACCGCGGTGGCCATCATGGGCGGCGTCGAGATCGACCTGACCGAAGCCACCTTCACCTCACCGGAGTTGGTCATCCACTGCACCGCCATCATGGGCGGCGTCAGCATCAGGCTGCCGGAGAACGTCACGCTGCGCGGCGGCGGCGTGGTCGGGATCATGGGCGGCTCGGACGTCAGGGCCTTCGAGGCGCCGGACCCGGGTGCGCCGGTCGTGCGGATCGACGGATTCGCCCTCTGGGGCGGTGTCGAGGCCAAGGCCAAGCGTGGCAAGAAGGTCTCCGACTGGACGAAGAAGGGCCAGAAGCAGCTCGGCGAGTGAGGCCGGCGGCAGCCGTGGTGCGGGTGTGCCGCAGGCGACCACGGTGCGCATGAAGTCGCGTACAGCGGGTAGGGGATGGAGCACGCCGCCGCGCCGCTGCCCCGGCGCGCCCTCTCCGGGCGCCGGTCAGGCGACAGGCACGCGCGGTCCCCGCCGAGCCGTCGTCAGGAGTTTCCCGTGCTTCAACCGATCGAGCCCGTCATGGAACCGACCCTCCCGCCAGGCCACCCGCGGGATCTCGGCGGCCCATGGCACTCGGAGGCCGCCTGCCGCAGTGACGAGGCGGGGCTGTTCTTCGCCCCGTCCAAGGAGCCGACGGCGGCCCGGCTGTCCCGCGAGGAGGCGGCCAAGCGCGTCTGCGCACGCTGCCCGGTGATGCTCGAATGCCGTGAACACGCCCTGATGCAGCCCGAACCCTACGGCGTGTGGGGCGGGATGACGGCCGCCGAGCGGCGCGTGGTGCTGGCCCGCCGGCGCCGCCGCGAGGTCGAACTCCAGCGCCCCGCCCCCCAGATAGCGGCCGCGGGCTGACCCTCCGCTCCCACCGCCGCGTTCGGGAATACGGGGCCCGGACGGCGGCGGAGGGAGCGGGAGCCGGCCCGGCGTGCCCAACTGCTAACCCGGCGTGCCCGGTGGGGGCGCCCCGGCTCGGCGCGCCCGGCCCCGCCTGCCCGCCTCAGCGTGCCCGGTCGAAGTCGATCGCGCTGTACGCGCGCAGCTTCGACAGCCGGTGCACCGAGTCGATCTGCCGGATGGTGCCGGACTTGGAGCGCATCACCAGGGACGAGGTGGTGGCGGTCTCCGCGCGGTAGCGCACCCCGCGCAGCAGCTCGCCGTCGGTGATGCCGGTGGCGACGAAGAAGACGTTGTCGCCGCTGACCAGGTCGCCGGTGTGCAGCACCCGGTTCAGGTCGTGACCGGCGTCCAGTGCCTTGCGCCGCTCGGCATCGTCCTTGGGCCACAGCCGGCCCTGGATCGTGCCGCCCAGGCAGGCGATCGCGCAGGCCGCGATGATGCCCTCCGGGGTGCCGCCGATCCCCATCAGCATGTCCACGCCGGTCCCCTCGCGGACCGCCATGATCGCGCCGGCCACGTCGCCGTCGGAGATGAACTTGATCCGGGCGCCGGCCTCGCGGATGTCGTGGACCAGGTTGTCGTGCCGCGGCCGGTCCAGCACCACCACGGTGACGTCCTCCGGGGCGCTGCCCTTGGCCTTGGCGACGCGGCGGATGTTCACCGACGGCGGGGCGGTGATGTCGACGAACTCCGCGGCCTCCGGCCCGACCACCAGCTTGTCCATGTAGAACACCGCCGACGGGTCGTACATGGTGCCGCGGTCGGCCACCGCCAGCACGGACACCGCGTTCGGCATGCCCTTGGCGGTGAGCGTGGTGCCGTCCACCGGGTCCACGGCGACGTCGCACTCCGCGCCGGTCCCGTCACCGATCCGCTCCCCGTTGAAGAGCATCGGCGCCTCGTCCTTCTCGCCTTCACCGATCACGACGACGCCGTTCATCGAGACGGTGTGCACCAGGGTCCGCATCGCCTTGACTGCGGCGCCGTCCGCGCCGTTCTTGTCGCCCCGGCCGACCCACCGTCCGGCCGCCATCGCGGCGGCCTCGGTCACCCGCACCAGCTCCAGCGCCAAGTTGCGGTCGGGGGCCTCCGGGCTCACTTCGAGTTGCGGGGGCAAGTGCTGCTCGGTCATCACAGCGCACCTTTCTGTACGAGGACGGCCGGAAATGAGGGTGCTGCGACCCTATCGGGTGCCCGCCAATATGAGCAGGGGGCATGTCACATGAGCGCCATGGTGACTCCGACGGCGCGCTGTCGCCACCCGGCGGTCGGGACGCGGGAGGACATGGGGGACGATAGGGGCGTGGCAGCAGACAAGCGCGGCAGCAAGACGGTGCGGGACCTCCTGCTCTCCCTGGTGGTCCTGGGCTTCGTCGTCTCCGTCATCTACATCTTCATCCCGCACGACTCGCATGCCGACCCGGTCAAGGTCGTCCCGTTCTCGGTCGAGCTGGGGCAGGCGCGGCGCGACGCCCCCTACCCGGTCGCGGGTCCCGAGGGGCTCGGCGCGGAATGGCGGTCGACGTCGGTCACCTACAACGCCGCGGACCCGAAGAACGTCACCTGGCACATCGGCTTCGTCGACCCCGAGCAGCAGTACGTGGCCGTCGAGCAGAGCAACGGGCCCTCCGACGCGTTCGTCGCCTCGGTGACGCTGAACTCGCACCGCGACGGCACCCGCACGGTCAGCGCCGGCGGCCACACCTGGGAGCGCTGGACCGGCGGCCGCTACACCGCGCTGGTGCTCAAGGACCCGAAGGTCACCACGGTCGTGCTCGGCACGGCGGCGGACACCCAGCTCGAGAAGATGGCCGCCGCGCTGCAGGAGCGCGGCGGCCACTAGAACCGGTGCCCCCCTCGGGGGCGGGCGGCGTCAGACGGTGGTGACGACCTCGTCGTAGGCCAGGCGCGGGGAGCGCGGGAACCAGGCGTCCTCGCCCGGCTTGCCGATGTTGACCACGGCCAGCACCGAGTGCTCGCCGTCGCCGAAGAACTCCTTGTTGATGCCGTCGGCGTCGAAGCCGGTCATCGGGCCGGCGGCCAGGCCCGCGGCGCGGATGCCGATGATGAAGTAGCCGACCTGCAGCGCGCCGTTCAGGG
Organism: Actinomycetes bacterium; assembly: GCA_009783685.1. Lineage (GTDB taxonomy): Bacteria > Actinomycetota > Actinomycetes > Streptomycetales > Streptomycetaceae > Actinacidiphila. The sequence goes on along the minus strand of WRCZ01000194.1, from coordinate 3,722 downwards.
TCGCGGACTGCTCGCGGACCGGGCGCTCGCTGAAGAACACGTCCTTGGCCTGCGGGAAGTGCGGGAGCTGCGTCGGCAGCTCCTCGTGGAACTCGTTGTCGGCGGCGAGGATCGCGACGAGCGGGGCGGCGGAGGTCTTGGGGCGGTTGCCCTCGGCCATGTGCTGCACCAGGCGCTCGCGGCCCTCGGTGGTGCGCACCAGCACCACGCGCAGCGGCTGCTGGTTGAAGGCGGTCGGGGCGTACTTCACCAGGTCGTAGATCGCCTGCACCTGCTCGTCGGTCACCGGCTCGTCGGTGAAGGTGTTCGCGGTGCGGGCGTCACGGAACAGCAGGTCCTGCGCGGCGGAGTCGAGGACGAGGGTCATGGGGGGTCCTGGCCTTTCGTTGTGCGGGTGCGCGGGGGGCACTTACACGCGGACCAACCTGTGTGAGAGTTCAATCATTCCGGATTCAACTGTGACCTGGAGCACATGCCCGTGTAGGATGCATCTATATGGGCGGACCGGGGCCCTGCCCGGGACACCGGCCGTGACCCTGGCAGGTCCGGGCGGGCTCAGCGCTCCTTGGGCGGCTCGGTGCGGCCCGCGGCCGCCTCCTCGGCGTCCACCGCGGCCTGCTCGGCCTCGCCGGCGGCCAGCTCCTCGGCATCCTCGGCGGCCAGCGCGGCGTCCAGCCGGGCGCGCGCCCCCTCCAGCCAGCGGCGGCAGACCTTCGCGAGCTCCTCGCCGCGCTCCCACAGCGCGAGCGACTCCTCCAGGGTGGCGCCGCCCGCCTCCAGGCGCCGCACGACCTCCACGAGTTCGTCCCGCGCCTGCTCGTACCCCAACGTGCCGTCTGCTGCCATGGCTGCACCCTACGACGTCCCTGTGACGGCCCCCCTCAGCCGCCGCGTCCGGGCTGCTCAGGCGCAGGGGCGCACGGGCGCGCGGGCCGCTCGGGCACTCGGGGAGCCAGTGCGCCCAGGCCCGTCCGGCTGCCCGGACCGATCAGGCTGCTCAGGCAGCTCAGGGTGCTCAGGGCGTGACGCGCACCGCGAACTCGCCCTCGGCGACCCGCGCCCGCAACTGCTCGCCCTCGGCCACCTCGTCCGGGTCGCGGACGGCCGTGCCGTCGGCCCGCTGGAGCACCGCGTACCCGCGCCGCAGCGTCGCCGCCGGGGACAGGGCCACCACCCGGGCCAGGGTGTGCGACAGGTCGCCGTCCGCCCGGTCCAGCGCGTGCCGCAGGGCGCGGCGCGCGCGGTCGACGCGGTCGGCGACCTCCTCGGCACGCTCGTCGACCATCCGGTACGGCGCGGCCATCGACGGCCGGCTCAGCGCGGCGGACAGCCCGCGCTCCTCCCGGTCCAGCAGCCCGCGGATCACCCTCAGCGCCCGGTCCCGCACCTGCTGGACCCGGGCCAGTTCCTCCCGCACGTCCGGCACCACGCGCTTCGCCGCGTCCGTCGGCGTCGAGGCGCGCAGGTCGGCGACCAGGTCGAGCAGCGGGGTGTCGGGTTCGTGCCCGATCGCCGACACCACCGGCGTCCGGCAGTCCGCGACGGTCCGCACCAGCCGCTCGTCGGAGAACGGCAGCAGGTCCTCCACGCTGCCGCCGCCGCGCGCCACGATGATCACGTCCACCTCGGGGTGCGCGTCCAGCGCCCGCACCGCGTCGATGATCCGCGGCACCGCGCTCGCGCCCTGCACCGGCACGTTGCGCACCTCGAAGCGCACCGCGGGCCAGCGCAGCCGGGCGTTCTCCCGCACGTCCCGCTCGGCGGCCGAGGCCCGGCCGGTGACCAGGCCGACCAGCTGCGGCAGGAACGGCACGGCCTTCTTGCGGTCCAGCGCGAACAGCCCCTCGGCGGCCAGCGTCCGCTTCAGCTGCTCCAGCCGGGCCAGCAGCTCGCCCATCCCGACCGGCCGGATCTCCGACGCGCGCAGCGACAGCGTGCCGCGCGGCCCGTACCACTCGGGCCGGGCGTGCAGCACGACCCGCGCGCCCTCCCCGACCACGTCCGCGACCTGCTCGAACACCCCGCGGAAACACGTCACCGGGATCGAGATGTCGTGCGAGGGGTCGCGCAGTGTCAGGAACACCACCCCCGCGCCGGGACGCCGCGACAGCTGGGTGATCTGGCCCTCGACCCAGACCGCGCCGAGCCGTTCGATCCAGCCGCCGATCAGGCGTGACACCTCACCGACCGGGATCGGCGTCTCCGCCGAGGTGTTCAGAGCCATGACCGCACCCTAATGCGCCCCGCCGACACCCCGGCGGTGCCGGGGCGGGCCCCCGTACGATGGGCGCATGACCTCTGACTCCAGCCGCCGCGTCCTCCTGGCCGCCCCCCGCGGGTACTGCGCGGGCGTGGACCGCGCCGTCATCACCGTAGAGAAGGCGCTCGAGCAGTACGGCGCCCCGGTCTACGTGCGCAAGCAGATCGTGCACAACAAGTACGTCGTCCAGACCCTGGAGAAGAAGGGCGCGATCTTCGTCGACGAGACGGAGGAGGTGCCGGAGAACGCCATCGTGATCTTCTCCGCGCACGGCGTGGCGCCCGTCGTCCACGAGGAGGCCGCCGAGCGCAGCCTCGCCTCCATCGACGCGACCTGCCCGCTGGTCACCAAGGTCCACAAGGAAGCCCGCCGGTTCGCCGACTCCGACTACGACATCCTCCTCATCGGCCACGAGGGCCACGAGGAGGTCATCGGCACCATGGGCGAGGCCCCGGAGCGGATGCACCTGGTCGACGGCCCGGAGGACGCCGCGCACGTCCAGGTCCGCGACGAGTCCAAGGTCGTCTGGCTGTCCCAGACCACGCTCTCGGTCGACGAGACGATGGAGACCGTGGACGCGCTCAAGGAGCGCTTCCCGCAGCTGCTCTCGCCGCCCAGCGACGACATCTGCTACGCCACCCAGAACCGCCAGGTGGCCGTCAAGCAGATCGCCGCCGAGGCCGACCTGGTCATCGTGGTGGGCTCGCGCAACTCGTCCAACTCCATCCGCCTCGTCGAGGTCGCGCTGCAGGCCGGCGCCGGCGCCTCGTACCTGGTGGACTTCGCCGAGGAGTGCGACGACGCCTGGCTGGAGGGCGTGGCCACCGTCGGCGTCACCTCGGGCGCCTCCGTCCCGGAGATCCTGGTCGACGGCGTCCTGGAGTGGCTGGCCGCGCGCGGCTACGCCGACGTCCAGGTCGTCACCTCCGCCCAGGAGTCCATCCAGTTCTCGCTGCCCAAGGAGCTGCGCCGCGACCTGCGCGCGGAGATCGAGCAGAAGACCGGCAGCGCCGCGAAATAACGGTGGTGGCGGGGCGGGCGGGCGGGTATCCGCCAAGAGGTGACGTTTTCGGAGCACCCCTAACGTGGAGGCCATGAACGTGTTCGGTGTGGACATCGGCGGTACGGGCATCAAGGGCGCTCCGGTCGACCTCGACCGGGGCGAGTTGTCGGACGACCGGTTCAAGGTCCCGACCCCGCATCCGGCGACTCCGGAGGCGGTGGTCGAGGGCGTGCACGAGGTCGTCGCGCACTTCGGCCACACCGGCCCGCTGGGCGTGACCTTCCCCGGCGTGGTGGTGGACGGCACCACGAGGACCGCGGCCAACGTCGACAAGGGCTGGGTCGGCGTCGACGCGGGCAAGCTGCTCGGCGAGCGGCTCGGCCAACCCGTGGTGGTGCTCAACGACGCGGACGCGGCCGGCGTCGCCGAGATGACCTTCGGCGCGGGCCGCGGCCGCGG
>WRCZ01000193.1 GCA_009783685.1 Actinomycetes bacterium | reverse complement strand
CGCCCCCGCCGCCGCACCACCCGCACCATCGCCCGCACCACGAGCCGGGCCCGCCTCCCCCGCCGCCGCACGAACCTCCGCCGCACGAGCCCCCGCCCCCGCACGAGCCGCGCTGACGGCGGGCGGCCGCGATGCGGGCGACGTCAGCTCCCCTCGGGCAGGCGCTCGGCGAGGAACTCCTCCCAGGTGCGCTTGCCGCGGTCGGCGCCGTCCTGCGCGAGGTTGCGGCCGGCCCGGTAGGCGCGCCCCGGCTTGCCGGGGATGCGCACCGGCAGCCGCATCCGGCGCTTGCCGCGGGCGTCCAGGTAGCTGCCGGCCAGGTCGCCGAGCCCGTACACGCGCGGCCCGGCCAGGTCCGGCACCAGCCCGGCGGGCTCGCCGAGGGTGAGGTCGGCCAGCCGGCGGGCCACGTCGCCCGCGTCGACCGGCTCGAAGCGCAGCCCGCCGGGCACGGGCAGCACCGGCAGCTTGGCCATCTTCTCCACGACCATCAGCAGCAGGTCGTGGAACTGCGCGGCGCGCAGCGTGGTGAACGGGATCCCGCTGCCGGCGATCTCCTGCTCGGCCGCGAGCTTGGTGCGGAGCCAGGCCAGCGGGACCCGGTCCGCGCCGATCACCGAGATGAAGACCAGGTGCCGCACCCCGGTCCCCGACACCGCCCGCACCAGGTTGCGCGCCACGACGTCGTCGCCCTTGGCGCCGCCGGCCAGGTGCAGCACGATGTCGGCGCCGTCCACCGCGGCCGCGACACCCTCGCCGGTGGTGAGGTCGCCGGTCAGGTACTCGATACCGCCGGCGGTGTCGCCGGGCTCGCGGCGGCCGCGGCTGAGGACCCGCAGGTCGCATCCCGCCGCGTGCAGCAGCGGGGTGACCCGCCGCCCCAGGTTGCCGGTGCCGCCGGTGATCATGATGGAGGGTGCCATGGTCGTCTCCCAGGTCGTTCTCGGTTCCGTTCCGCTCTCTACTTGCACGACACCGCCCGATGCAGGAGTGTGACGGCGTGGATGATCTTGGCTGGCTGACGGCGCGATTCGCCGAGAACCGGGCCCAGTTGCACGCGGTGGCCTACCGCATGCTCGGCTCGGCGAGCGAGGCCGACGACGCCGTGCAGGACGCCTGGCTGCGCGCGGAGCAGGCCGGCACGGCCGGGATCGAGAACCCGGCGGCGTGGCTGACCACCATCGTGTCCCGGGTGTGCCTGAACATGCTGCGGTCACGGGAGCGGCGGCGCGAGGACCCGCTCGACGCCGCCGCGACCACCCCGGCCGCCGCCGCGGAGGACGGCGGCGACCCCGAGCGCGAAGCCCTGCTGGCCGACTCGGTGGGCCTGGCGCTGCTGGTGGTGCTGGACACGCTCGCCCCCGCGGAGCGGGTGGCGTTCGTGCTGCACGACATGTTCGCGGTGCCCTTCGACGAGGTCGGCCCGCTGCTCGACCGCTCGCCCGCCGCGGCCCGGCAGCTCGCCAGCCGCGCGCGGCGCCGGGTCAGGGGCGAGCCCGCGGTGCCCGGCGAGGACCTCGCCCGGCAGCGCCGGGTCGTCGAGGCGTACCTCGCGGCCGCCCGGCAGGGCGACTTCGACGCGCTGCTCACCCTGCTCGACCCGGAGGTCGTCCTCCGCGCCGACGCGGCCGTCGGCCCCACGCGCGCGCCGGTCAGCCTGCGCGGTGCCGCGACGGTGGCCCGGGGCGCGTTCGCCTCCGCGGGCCGCGCGCGGTACACCGCCGCCGCGCTGGTGGACGGCACGGCGGGGCTGGTGATGGCCCGCGACGGCCGGGCCACGGTGGTGGTCGCCTTCACCCTCGACGCGCGCGGGGTGATCACCGCGATCGACGTGATCGCGGAGCCCGCCCGGCTGCGCGCCGTCGAGCTCGCGGTCCTCGACGCGTGACGGCCGCCCTCGTGCCCGGGCGGCGGGATCCGGGGAGGCGGCGGGGTCCGGCGGTGCGCTGAGGCACCGTCGCCGCAGTCCCGCGGTCGCGCAGTCCCGCGGTCGTGCAGTCGTGCGGTCGCGCGCTCCCGCGGTTGTGCAGAGGCACCGCCACCGGCGCCTGCTCACCCCGCGCAGCGGGCTGCCTGGAGGCGGTAGTGCTGGACGACGGCGCCGACGGACGGCTGCACGGCCGACAGGACCAGGCCGGCGGCCGCGGCGAGGTCCTCGAAGCCGGCGGGGGTGTACCAGTGCATCACCCACGGCCGGTCCACCAGCGTGCTCCGGCCCCTGACGTGCCGTTCGTAGCGCAGCACCGTCGTCTGCGTCCGCTCGGTCTCGTTCCGCTCCTCGGACACCACCGACACCCGCAGTTCCGCGCCGTCGTCCGCGGTCGCGATACGCGCCTGGCCGATCTCCTCGGGCGGCGTGGGCGACGGGACGAACAGCGACACGAGCAGCGTGCCCGCCTCGGCCAGGTGCGCGCGGACGCCGCGCAGCGCGGCCACGGCGGTGGTGTCGTCGGGCAGCAGGTTGAACGTCGGCCCGGCCAGGAAGATCGCGCGGTACCGGCGCTGCAGGTGCAGGGACTCCATCCGCTGGTGGTGGAGGACGACGCGGAGGCGCTGCTTGCGTGCCCGGCGCCGGCACCGCTCCAGCATGTTCGCCGAGGAGTCGACGCCCTCCACGTCCAGGCCGCGGCGGCGCAGGTCCAGCAGCGGATCGCCGACCCCGCAGCCGAGTTCCAGCGCCGGCGCCCCGGTCTCCTCGACGAACGCCGCGTAGGGCTCGGCATCCTGGGTGGCCGCTTTCAGCGGCCCGTACACCTCGGCCACGATGCGGGTGTAGAAGTCGGCTGCATCCACCCCTGCACCTTAACCGGGCATTTGTCCCGATATGCGCACCGCGACGGGCAGGTCGGCGCCGCCGGACCGGTCATCCGGCGAGCAGGTCGTCCACTTCCGCCGCGAACATCAGCCCGGGGTCGAAGGCCATCCCGGTGAAGTGGCCGGACAGTTCCAGCGACAGGACGCCGTGCAGCCGGGTCCAGAAGGCCAGCGCCCGGCGCAGGACCGGAGTGCCGGCGGCATGCCCGCCCGCCCAGTCGTGGTGCTCCGCCAGGTCGGCGTCGAACGGCGTCGCGGGGCGGTCGGCGAGGGGCAGCGCGGCGCAGGCGTCCAGCAGCACGGTCATGATCTCGGCGGCGATCGCCGTCACTTCGTCGGGCGCGTGGTAGCCGGGCACGGGCGTGCCGTAGATGAGCAGGTAGCGCTGCGGGTCGGCGAGGGCCCAGCGGCGCAGGGCGTAAGCGAGGACGGCCACGTCGGGACGGCGGCCGGCGTCCGCGTCGGCCCCGGCTTCTCCTCCGGCTCCGGCTTCCGCTTCTGCTTCTCCGTCGGCGGACGCGTGCGCGTCGTCGGCGACCGCGGCGTGGAAGGTGTCCGCGAGGCTGCGGTACGCGTCCCTGATCAGCTCGGTGATGAGCGCGTCGCGGCTGTCGAAGTAGCGGTAGAGGGCGGGCCCGCTCATCCCCATCTGCTTGGCGATCGCGTTGAGCGAGAGCGCCGAGGCCCCGGCCGTGCCGAGCTGGCCCCAGGCGCGCTCCTTGATCTCCGCGCACACCTGGGTGCGGTAGCGCTCGCGCGGGCTCGCCGCGCCCGCCGCACCGGTCTCCGGCATGGCCGCCATCTGCCTGCCACCCTTCGCTTTGCTACACCTTCAAGGTTCAGTGAGAGGTTATCACGCAACGGCTTGACGCCGCCCACGCCCGGAGTTACAACTTATTACAGAAGCAAGAGCCAGTAATCAGCGGAGCGCGGGAGCGCGGAAAGCGTGGAGGCCGTCATGAACGCCGAAGGACTCGTCGAGGTCGTCCTGCCGGGCAAGGTCGAGCCCGAGGGGCTGGAGATCCGGAAGGGCCCGGCGCCCACCGCGGGCCCGGGGCAGGTCGTGGTGCGGATGGAGGCGACCGGCGTCTCGTTCGCCGAGCAGCAGATGCGCCGCGGCCGGTACTACGACCAGCCGCCGTTCCCCTTCGTGCCCGGTTACGACCTCGTCGGCACGGTCGCGGCGACCGGCGAGGGCGTCGACGCGGAGCTGGTCGGCACCCGGGTCGCCGCCCTGGTGAAGGTGGGCGGCTGGGCCAGCTACGTCGTGGTCGACGCGGCCGACGTGGTGCCCGTGCCCGCCGGGATCGACCCGGCCGAGGCGGAGACACTGGTCGTCAACGGCATCACCGCCTGGCAGATGCTGCACCGCAAGGCGCGCGTCCGCGCCGGCCAGACCGTCCTGGTGCACGGCGCCAACGGCGGCGTCGGCTCGGTGCTGGTCCAGCTCGCACGGGCCGCGGGGGTCAAGGTGATCGGCACCGCGTCGGCCCGCCACCACGACGCGCTGCGCGCGCTGGGCGCCGTCCCCGTCGACTACCGCACCGAGGACGTCCCGGCCCGGGTCCGCGAGCTCGCCCCCGGCGGCGTGGACGCGGTGTTCGACCACATCGGCGGCCGCAGCGTCGTCGACTCCTGGCACCTGCTGGCACCCGGCGGCACGCTCGTGTCGTACGGCAGCGCCTCCACGCGCGACGACCAGGGCAGCAAGCAGTGGCCGGTGCTCAAGCTGCTCGGGCGGGTGTGGCTGTGGAACGCGCTGCCCAACGGGCGGCACGCGTACTTCTTCAACGTCTGGGCCGGGCGCGCGCTGAACAAGGACCGCTTCAGGGCCCGGCTGCGCGACGACCTCACGCAGGTCTTCGCGGCGCAGCAGCGCGGTGATGTCACCGCGCAGATCGCGGCCCGGCTCCCGCTGGTCCAGGCCGCGGACGCACTGCGCCTGGCGGAGTCCGGCACGGTCACCGGCAAGGTGGTCCTCACCCCGTGAGGCCGCGCCCGTCCGGTCGCCCCGGCGGGCGCGGGCGCCGATTAGGAGCACGCGGCCGGAGGCACCGGGGTGCGGGCGCCGTCAGGAGGACGCGGCCTGGAGGCACCGGGGTGCGGGCGCCGGTCAGGAAGGCGCGGCCGGAGGCAGCGAGCTACGAGCGCCCGTCAGGAGCACGCCGCCGGAGGCAGCGAGCTACGAGCGCCCGTCAGGAGCACGCCGCCGGAGGCACCGAGGTACGAGCGCCGTCAGGGGGGCGCGACGGGAGGAGTCGGGGTGTCGGCGTCGAGGGCGGCGGCGCGCAGGGCCGCCGCGACGCGGCGGACCGGTTCGGACGGCGGCTGCGGCAGCCGGGCCAGCATCAGGCGGCGCAGCTCCTGCGGTCCGCCGCGGACCGGGAGGATGCGCACCCCGGGCGGCGCGGCCGCGGCCAGGACGGCGGGCGCGGTCGTCACCCCGCACCCGGCGGCCACCAACTGGAGCTTGGCCAGCCAGTCCCGTACGGTCTGGGCGATCTCCGGACGCTCGTCCAGCCCCGGCCACACGCCCATCGACCGGTCGCCGTCCGCCGAGGGCCCGGCGATCCAGCGCAGGCCGCGCAGGTCCGCCACGTCGACGTAGTCGCCGCGGGCCAGCGGGTGGGAGGCGGGCAGGGCCAGGCACAGCGCGCGCTCGGTGAGGGTGTGCAGGGCGAGCGGCGGCGACTCGCCGTCCGGCGGCCGGAACGGCGGGGCCGACGCGAGCAGCGCCAGGTCCACGCTGCCGGCCCGCAGCGCCCGCGCCAGGGCCGGGGTGCTGCCCTCCCGGCCGACGACCCGGAGTCCGGGGTCGCTCTGGCGCAGCGCGGCCAGTGCCCGCGGCACCAGGACGGCGCCCGCGCTCGGGAACCAGCCCAGCCGCACCGTGCCGGACTGCCCGGGCAGTCCGGACAGCTCCCGGGCCGCCGCGTCGATCTCGTCCAGCACGGCGGTGGCCCGCCGCATCACGACGCGGCCGGCCGCGGTGAGCCGCACCCCGTCGCGGCGCCGCTCCAGCAGCTCGGCGCCCGCGGCCCGTTCGATCGCGGCGATCTGCCGGGACACCGCCGACTGGGTGTAGCCCAGCGACGCGGCGGCCGCGGTGAACGTCCCCTGCTCGACCACCGCGCGGAACACCCGCAGCGCGGTCAGCGACACTTCCGTGAAGTCCATGACGATCACGCATATTACCTGTGCTCAACTTTCGTTGGACTCATGGATGCGGGGTTCCTAGCGTGGTCCTCATGAACGCTTCCCGCCTCGCCCTCGTCACGGGCGCCAACCAGGGACTCGGCCGCGCCTTCACCGAAGGGCTCGCGGCCCGGATGGACCCCGGCGACCTGGTCCTGCTCACCGGCCGGGACCCGCGGCGGGTGGCGGCGGCCGCCCGCGAGGTTGCCGCACTGCCCGGCACCCGGGCCCGCGTCGAGGGCCGCGTCCTCGACGTCACCGACACCGAGGCCATCGCCCGCCTCGCCGAGGACCTCGGGGCCCGCCACGGCGGGGTCGACGTGGTCCTGTCCAACGCGGTCGCGCGCGTGCTGCCCGACGAGTCGCAGTCCGCGCGGGCCGACGAGTTCATCGACGTCTCCAACACCGCCACCCACGCGGTACTGCGCTCCTTCGGGCCGGTGCTGCGCCCCGGCGGCCGGCTGCTCGTCGTGGCCAGCGGCCTGGGCACCCTCGGCCATCTCGACCCGCGGCTGCACCCCCTGTTCGACGGCGCGAGCCTGGAGCAGGTCGAGTACGCCGTCGAGTCGTGGCGCGGCGCCGTCCACCACGGCACCTCCGAGGAGGCGGGATGGCCGCGCTGGCTGAACGTCCCCTCGAAGGTGGCCCAGGTCGCCGCCGTCCGCGCGGTCGCCGCCGAGCGCCGCGAGCAGGACCTGGCGGCGGGCACCCTGATCGCCTCCGTCTGCCCCGGCATGGTCGACACGCCCACCTCCCGCCCCTGGTTCAGCGACTACAGCCAGGCGCAGTCGCCCGAGCAGGCCGCGAAGGCCGTGCTCGACCTGGTCTTCGCCGAGGGCGCGGACCCGGCCCTGTACGGCGAGTTGATCCAGTTCGGCAAGGCCCTGCCGTGGCACGGCGGCGCCCCCCTGACCGAACAGGACCGCCTCCTCACCCCCTGACGCCCCCGCCCCCCGCGGTGCACCCGCGTGAACTCACCCCGTTCCACGGCCCGATCGCCCCCGCACGCACCCGCCCCCGTCCGCGGCCCGCCGCCCACCCCATGGCCACGGGCAGTTCACGTGGGCGGGCCGGGAACGCCGGACGCCGAACCCGTCGGCACCGGTGCAGCTGTTGCCGCCGAACCCGGCCGCGGCCCCGCGGGCACGGGCAGTTCACCCAGACACCGCCCGCCCGCCGCCGGGCCAGAAACGCCGGACCCCGAACCCGCCGGCACCGGTGCGGCAGAGGCCCCGAACCCGTCGGCACCGGTGCGGCAGAGGCCCCGGGCCCGGGTGCGGCTCCGGCACGGGCGGCGGTGGGCTCGGGCGGGTGGCTCCTCTATCGTGCTTCGATATCGGGTGCCGTAACGGTCGGGCGAGGGAGTGGACGTGGGCAGGGTGGCGGCGGGGCGGGCGCCGGAGGAGCTGGAGCGGCGGCTGGGGCTGCGCGACGCGGTGGTGATCGGCCTGGGGTCGATGATCGGCGCCGGGGTCTTCGCCGCTCTCGCCCCGGCCGCGCGTGCGGCGGGGTCGGGGCTGCTGCTGGGCCTGGCGGTGGCGGCCGTCGTCGCGTTCTGCAACGCCACCTCCTCGGCGCGACTGGCCGCCCGCTATCCGGCGTCCGGGGGCACGTACGTCTACGGGCGGGCGCGGCTGGGCGACTTCTGGGGGTACCTGGCCGGCTGGGCGTTCGTGGTGGGCAAGACCGCGTCGTGCGCGGCGATGGCGCTGACCGTCGGCGCGTACGCGTGGCCCGGGCAGGCGCACGCCGTGGCGGTCGCCGCGGTGGTGGCACTGACCGCGGTGAACTACGCCGGCGTGCAGAAGTCCGCGTGGCTGACCCGCGTCGTCGTCGCGATCGTGCTGGCGGTGCTGGCCGCGGTCGTCGTCGCCTCGCTCACGTCGGGTGCCGCGTCCGCGAGCCGGCTGGACGTGCGCGGGGACGCCTCGTTCGGCGGGGTGCTGCAGGCCGCCGGGCTGCTGTTCTTCGCGTTCGCCGGCTACGCGCGGATCGCCACGCTGGGCGAGGAGGTGCGCGATCCGGCGCGGACCATCCCCCGTGCCGTCCCGCTCGCGCTCGGCATCACCCTCGTCGTGTACGCGCTCGTCGCCGTGTCGTCCCTGGCGGTGCTCGGTCCCGAGCGGCTGGGCCGGGCTTCGGCGCCGCTGTCGGAGGCGGTGCGGGCCGCGGGCGCCGACTGGCTGGCGCCCGCGGTCCGGGTCGGCGCGGCGGTGGCGGCAACCGGCTCGCTGCTCGCGCTCATCCTGGGTGTCTCGCGGACCACGCTGGCCATGGCCCGCGACCGGCACCTGCCGCACGTGCTGTCCGCCGTGCACCCGCGCTTCAAGGTGCCGCACCGGGCAGAGCTGGCGGTCGGCGCGGTGGTGGCCGTCCTCGCGGCGGTGGTGGACGTACGCGGGGCGATCGGGTTCTCGTCCTTCGGGGTGCTGGTGTACTACGCCATCGCCAACGCCTCCGCGTGGACGCTCACTTCGGAGACGGGACGGCCGCCACGGCTGGTCCCGGCCGCGGGCCTGGCCGGGTGCCTGCTCCTCGCGTTCGCGCTGCCCGCCGCGTCGGTGGTCACGGGCGCGGCGGTGCTGGCGGCGGGCGCGGCGGCCTACGCCGTCCGCCGTGCGCTCACCGGCCGTTCGGCCGGCTGACCGGTGGTACGGCCCGGGGCCTACGGAGCGGTGTCGTCGCCGAGGACCTCGCGGGCGAGTTCGCGCAGCGCCCTGCGATCCTCCTCAAGTGCCGTCCGCCCGGCCTTCGTCGCCGTGTAGACCCGCCGCGTCCGGCCGTCGACCACGTGCTGTTCCGAGGTGAGCAGCCCGTCGGCCTCCAGCCGGTGCAGGGTGGGGTAGAGCGTGCCGGGGCTGATGTCGTAGCCGTGCCGGGCCAGTTCCGTGGTCATCCAGGCGCCGTGGATCTCCCCCGCGGCCGCGTGGTGCAGGATGTGCAGCCGCACCGCGCCGCGTTGGAACTCCCGCACCGGATCTCCCACCTCCACGCCGCCGACCGGCAGTGACGAAGCCGATATCGGCCCCCGATCCTACGCCCGGCGCGGCGGGCCGTCCGCCGCGTGGGGCGTTTCGCTGCGGGGCGTTTCCTTTCGGCCGCGCCGGTCGTTGGTCCGGTCCCCGCGCGCGAGGAGGAGCCGCACCGTGTCCAGCCATCCGATCGGGTCGTCCTCGCGGTTCTACCGGTCGGAGACGGCGCGCGCCGAGGCGTTCAGCGACGGCGTGTTCGCGATCGCGGCCACGATCCTGGTGCTGGGCCTGGCGACCCCGCCGCACCGCCCCGGCCGGCTCGGCCACGCGCTCCTGGAGCACTGGCCCGCGTACGCGGGCTACGTGGCGTCGTTCAGCTACATCGCGGTGATCTGGCTCAACCACCACCAGGCGTTCGTGCGGATCCGGGTGATGAACCGGGGCCTGCACGCGGCGAACCTCTTCGTGCTGTTCATGACGGCGGCGCTCGCGTTCCCGACCGAGGTGGTCGCCGACGCGGTGCAGTCCGACGTGTCGGGTTCGGACGCGAAGGTCGCGGTCGCGCTCTACGCCGGTGTCGCGGCGGCGCTCTGCGCGAGCTGGGTGGTCCTGTACTCCTGTCTGGCGCACTGCCCGGGGCTGCTGGAGAGCACGGTGGAGCCGGACTACGTGCGGCACGGCATCATCCGGTCCGCCGTCGGCGGCCTCGTCTACTGCGCGGCGGGGGCGCTCGGCGCGCTGGTCACCCCGCTGGTCGCGCTGGTGGCTTTCGTCGTGTTGCCGGCGTTCTACTTCGTGACGAGCGAGGGCCTGCCCGGGGGCCGGGACGATACGGCGGAGCCCGGCGCGTGACGGCGGGGGTACGGCTGCGGGGGCTTCGGGCGCAGGCTCCAGGCCCGGGCTTCGGGCGCGGGCTTCGGGCGCGGGCTCCGGGCGGGGCACGGCTCCTGAGTGTCCGGGACGGCCCCGGGCCGCGGGT
>WRCZ01000192.1 GCA_009783685.1 Actinomycetes bacterium | reverse complement strand
GTGCAGGCACGCGGTGTGCGAGCCGAGGGAGCCGTCCACGAACAGGTCGCCGCCGGCGCCGATCGCGCCCAGCTCGCGGATCCGGTCGAGGTCGGCGGGGGTCCGCGCGGCCTGCGCCCAGTAGCCGAAGACCCGCGGCGCGGCGCCCTCGCGGGACAGCGCGAGCAGGGCGGCGAGGTCGTCCTCGGAGGAGATGTCGGGGCCCGCGCACTCGTGGAGCGCGCCGATGCCCTGGGCGGCGGCGTGGGCGAGGGCCGCGCGCTGGGCGGCGTCCCGCTGCTGCGGGGTGACGGCGGCGAACGCGGCCCGGCGCACCGCGTGGTGCGCGTCCTGCGTCAGCGGCGCCTGCGGGTCGTGGCCGGCCAGCGCCGCGACGCCGGGGACGAGGTCGAGCAGCGCGGTGCTGACGGCGGCGGAGTGCACGTCGGTGCGGGTGAGGTAGAGCGGCCGCCCGCCGGCCGCCTCGTCGAGCTCCGCGCGGGTCGGCGGGCGCCGCTCGGGCCACCGGGTCTCGTCCCAGCCGTGGCCCAGCAGCACCCGGTCGCCGGGGCGGGCGGCGGCGAACGCGGCGGTACGGGCCAGCGCCTCGGCCAGCGACGTGGCACCGCTCAGGTCGAGTCCGGTCAGCGCCAGGCCGGTGGCCGTGGTGTGCACGTGCGCGTCGGTGAAGGCCGGGGTGACCAGGGCGCCGTCGAGCTGCACGACGTCGTCCACGCCGTCGGCGAAGGAGTCCGCGGCCCCTTCGGAGCCGACCCAGGCGACGGTGCCGCCGTCGACGACCATCGCGGTGGCGAACGGGTCGGCCGGGCTGTAGACGAATCCGCCGCGCAGCAGCACGGTGCCGGCTGCGGGCGCGGGATCGGCCGTCCGGCCGGGGGCTGCCGAGGACGCGGGGTGCGGGGAGGTGCGGTGCATGGTCCCCAGTCTCTCCCGGCGCCGCGGCCTCACACGCGCGGGGGCCTGGACTCGTAGGCGGTGGAGAGCACGACGGTGGTGCGGGTGGACACGCCCGCCAGGCTGCGGATGCGGCCGAGCAGGTGCTCCAGCTCGATGGGGGTGGCGACCCGCACCTTGAGGATGTAGTTCTCGTCGCCCGCGACGCTGTGGCACGCCTCGATCTCGGGCACCTCGGCGAGCCGGTCGGCGATGTCGTCCGGGGCGCTGGGGTCGAAGGGTTTGACGGAGATGAACGCGGTCAGGGACAGGCCGACCGCCTCGGGGTCGATGATCGCCGCGTAGCCGCGGATCACCCCGCGCTGCTCCAGCCGGCGTACCCGCTGGTGCACCGCCGACGTGGACAGGCCGGTGGCCTTGCCCAGGTCGGTGTAGCTCATGCGCCCGTCGGCGACGAGTAGTTCCACGATGTGCCGGTCCAGCTCCTCCACAGCGGCGACCTTACCGGCAGACGAGGAGGTCGCGTCATGGGGACGGCGACCGGGCGGCGCTCAGGTGTCGAGCAGCCGGCGCAGGAAGGCGTTGGTGAAGGTGCCCGCGGGGTCGATCCCGGCGGCCAGCGCCCGGAAGTCGTCCATCCGCGGATAGGCGGCGCGCACCTGCTCGGAGGGGGTGGTGGACAGCTTGCCCCAGTGCGGGCGGGGCGCCAGCGGCGCCAGGGCCGCCTCGATCCGGCCCAGCACCGGCAGCACCGCCGCCGGGTCCTTGATCCAGGTGAAGTGCAGCGCGACGGTGTCCCGGCCGTGGGCGGGGCTCAGCCACTGCCGGTCGGCGGCGACCGTGCGCACCTCGCAGATCTGCAGGACGGGGGCGATGACCGGCCCCAGGGCGGCCACCGCTTCCAGGGCGGCGGCCGCGTGCTCGCGGGGCAGCAGGTACTCGGACTGCAGCTCCTCGCCGCTGCTGGGCACGAACTCCGGCCGGAAGTGCGGCAGCCGCTCGTGCCAGGGGCCGGGGGTGCCGTCCTGCGGGGTGCAGTACGCCGGGTCCATGCCGGGGACGGGGTGCACCGGGCCGGCGGCGGGCCGGGCCCAGGGCAGCAGCGGGTCGGGGACGGCGGGATCGACGGCACCGGAGCCCGGGCCCTCGGAGTCGGCGCGCTGTTTCAGCCACACCTGGGTGAAGCGCGGCGCCTTCCAGTCGGTGAACAGGCTGACGCTGTAGGCGGCGCCGGTGATGGCGTCGAAGTGGGCGGTGGCGTCGGCGAGTTCGAGGCCCGTGAGGACGCGCTGCCGCACCTGGAAGGTGGGCACGGTGTCCAGCGTGAGGTGGGTGACGACGCCGAGGGCGCCGAGCGAGACCACGGCGCCGTCGAACCGGTCGCCGTCCTTGTCGCGGCTGAGGGTCAGCGTGTCGCCGGTGGCCGTCACCAGGTCCAGGGCGCGCACCGACGTGGCCAGGCCGCCGTTGGCGTTGCCGGAGCCGTGGGTGCCGGTGGCGACCGAGCCGGCGACCGAGATGTGCGGCAGGGACGCGGTGTTGGGCAGGGCGCGGCCGTGCGCGTGCAGCTCGGCGGCGAGTTCGGCGTACCGCACCCCGGCGGCGACCCGCACGGTGCCGGCGGCGCTGTCGACGTCCGTCTCGGCGGGCAGGCCGCGCACGTCGACGAGGTCGCCGTCGGTGTCGGCGACGTCGTTGAAGGAGTGCCCGCTGCCCACGGCCTTGACCCGGCTGCTGCCGGCCACCACGCGGCGCAGTTCGTCGAGGGTGGCCGGCCGGTGCACCCGGCGCGCGGAGAAGGTGAGGTTGCCCGCCCAGTTGGTTCGCATCGGCCGCCGTCCCGCCAGTCGGCGAACCCGCCCTGGCCTCGCCCGATGGCACCCTACAAGGCGTCACGGCAAGGCGCCGCGCACGGGGTCGGGAAGCGTTCGGGGGTGCGTGGTCGCACGGCAGGGGCGCACGATCCGGCCACGCCGACCGGTGTGACGAAGGCCACACTCGATGCGCCGGGAGGGCTCCCGGTGGCGTGATTACCCGCGTAGCGCGGCGGGAAGTGCTCGCTATGGCCGAGAGCGCGCAGCCCGGCCGGCCCGATCGAGGGCATCCACCCAAGGGGGAACGCAGCATGCGTAATCAGGTGCGCGGTATCCGAGGCGAACGGTCGGCCTCCTCGCTCGGCGAGGGTCACGAGTCCGGACTCCCGCTCCCCGTCCTGGCCGGTATCGAGGGTGCCGGCGACCTCGACGCCCCGGACCTGGAGGTCATCGCCGCCGACGCCGACGCCGAGGAGGCGTACGACGACGAACTCGCCGACGTGGCCGGGCTGTTCTGCCCGGACTGCGCCCGGCCCATCGCGGTGCCGAACGGCTCGGAGCGGCTGCCCGAGCACGCCCTGTGCCCCACCCCGTGGAACCCGTTCGGCCTGACGGTCTGCGGCGGTTCCGGCCGCCCGGTCGCCGACGGCAAGCCGCTGGACGGCGACGCGGACACCGCCGAGCCGGAGTTCGCCGTGCTGCTGGCACTGCCCGCCGGGCTGGACTGGCGCACCCAGCCCTTCTCGCACGTGGGCGGCCCCGGCTCCCGCCCGATGCGGGCGTCCGCCACGCGCCTGGCGGCCTGAGCCGCGACCCGCCGCCGCGACCCGCGCCCATGCCCATGCGCGGGCGCGGATGCCGCGACCCGTCAGCCGGTCAGCCCGTCAGCCCGCAGCCGGCGTCCCGGGACGGAGCCGCCCCGGGACGCACCCGCCGGGTGCCGGGTGGCGGCCGTCAGCCCCGGGACTCCGGGCCCATGAGGTGCCGGGCCACCACCATCCGCTGGATCTGGTTGGTGCCCTCCACGATCTGCAGCACCTTGGCCTCGCGCATGTACCGCTCCAGCGGGAAGTCCGCGGTGTAGCCGTACCCGCCGAGCAGCTGGACCGCGTCCGTGGTCACCTGCATCGCGGCGTCGGTGCAGAACAGCTTGGCCATCGCCGCCTCGGCGGAGAACGGCTCGCCCGCGTCCCGCAGCCGGGCGGCGGTCAGGTACAGGGCGCGGCCGGCCTCGATCTTCGTCGCCATGTCGGCGACCATGAAGCGCAGTCCCTGGAAGTCCGCGATCGGCCGGTCGAACTGCCGCCGCTCCCCCAGGTACGCCACCGCCGCGTCGAGCGCGGCCTGCGCCACGCCGACGGCGCACGCGGCGATGCCCAGGCGCCCGGAGTCCAGGGCGGCCAGCGCTATGGCGAACCCCTGGCCCTCCTCGCCGATCCGCCGGGTGTCCGGCACGCGCACCCCGTCGAAGTGGACCTGCGCGGTCGGCGAGCCCTTCATGCCCATCTTCCGCTCGGGCGCCGCCGCGGACAGCCCCGGGGCGTCGCCGGGGACCAGGTAGGCCGTGATGCCGTGGGCGCCCATGCCGCCGCTGCGGGCCAGCACGGTGTAGAAGTCGGCCACGCCGCCGTGGGTGATCCACGCCTTGGTGCCGTTCAGGGTCCAGTCCTCGCCGTCCCGCACGGCCTTGGTGCGCAGCGAGGCGGCGTCGGAGCCCGAGGTCGGCTCGGAGAGGCAGTAGGCGCCCAGCAGGCTCCCGCCGAGCATCTCGGGCAGGTGGTCGGTGCGCTGCTGCTTGCTGCCGAAGGAGGCGAGCGCGTGGCAGGCGAGGGTGTGGACGCTGACGCCGAGGCCCACGGTGAGGCGGGCCGCCGCGAGTTCCTCCAGGACCTGCAGGTACACCTCGTAGGGCTGGCCGCCGCCGCCGTACTCCTCCGCGTACGGCAGGCCCAGCAGTCCGGCCTCGCCGATCAGCGCGAACGTCTGCCTCGGGAACCGGCCGGCGTCCTCCTCGGCGGACGCCTGCGGGGCGATCTCGCGCTGCGCGATGTCGCGGGTGAGCGCGAGCAGGTCGCGGGCTTCGTCGGTGGGCAGGTGCCGGTGCGGCGCTGGGTGCGGCATGGCTGCGCATCCTCCCTTTTCGGGCGCGGCGGCGGCGGCCGCCAGGGTGGGGCGGGGCCGTCCGGGTGAGCGATCAGGACCCGGATCCATGATCCCGCGCCGGGTTGCGGCGCGCGGTGATCAACGGGTCCGGCGGTTGGAGTATGCCCGATCGGCGCCACTCCGTCACCAGCGCGGCGGCGGCACCTGGGCACCGCGCCGGGGAGGGCGGCGCGGCGCTCGGTCGGGTGCCGCGCGGGCCCTGCCGCCCGCATCCCTCACGGTGCCGTGTCTCCGGCCGTGGCGCGCGCGCAGGGCGCGCCGGTCAGCCCGCGTCGGCGAGGCTGAGCCGGTGCAGGGCCTCGGGCGGGCCGGGCCTGGCGTAGTACCAGCCCTGGCCGTGGTCGCAGCCCAGGGCGCGCAGGTGCTCGGCCTGGGCGCGGGTCTCCACGCCCTCGACGGTGACGGTGAGGTCGAGGCTGTGCGCGAGCGAGACGATGCCCTCGACGATCTTCATGTCCACCGGGTCGGCGGGGTGCCGCCGCATGCCGCGGGTGAACGCCCGGTCCAGCTTCAGGACGCTGAGCGGCAGCCAGCGCAGCGAGGACAGGTTGGAGTAGCCGGTGCCGAAGTCGTCCAGGGCGATGGCCACCCCAAGGTCGGCGATCCGCCGCAGCGGCTTCAGGGCGTCCTCGTCGGCGCCGATCAGCGCGCTCTCGGTCACCTCCAGGCACAGCGCGCCGGGCGGCAGGCCGGTCTCGTCCAGGACGGCGGCGATCTCGGAGACCAGGTCGCGGTGGTGCAGCTGGATCGGCGAGAGGTTGACGTTCACCCGCGGCGGGTGGTCGGCGCCGGGGTGCTCGCGGTGCCAGTCACGGGCCTGCCGGGCGGCCTGCTCCAGCACCCAGCGGCCCAGCGGCACGATCTGCCCGGTGCTCTCGGCGAGCGGGATGAACTGGTCGGGGCCGAGCACGCCGTGCACCGGGTGGCCCCAGCGGACCAGCGCCTCGGCGCCCAGCACCGCGCCGTTCTCCAGGCCGATCAGCGGCTGGTACTCGACGAAGAACTCGCCGCGCTCCAGCGCGCCCGGCAGCCGGTTGGTCAGCCCGTGCCGGGTGATGGCGCGGGCGTCGGCGTCGGGGTCGGCGACCTCGTAGCGGTTGCCGCCCAGCTCCTTGGCCCGGTACATGGTGATGTCGGCGCTGCGCAGCACGTCGGCGGCGCCCCGGGACCCGACCGGCCCGTGGACGATGCCGATGCTGCCGTGCACCCGCAGGTCGCGCTCCTCCAGGGTGACCGGGGCGGCCAGCGCCTCCAGGATCCGGGTGGCCAGGTCGGTGACCGCGGTCAGCCCCGGCGGGTCGGTGTACAGCGCGACGAACTCGTCGCCGCCGATCCTGGCCACCAGCTGGTCGGGCGAGGTGATGCAGTCCTGCAGCCGCTCGGCGACGTCCACCAGCAGCCGGTCGCCGACCGCGTGGCCGAGGCTGTCGTTGACCGTCTTGAAGCCGTCCAGGTCGAGGTAGCACAGGCCGATCCGGGTGGTCGGTCCCTCCGGGTCGAGGGCCTGGTCGAGGCGCTCGAAGAACAGGGCGCGGTTGGGCAGCCCGGTGAGCGCGTCGTGGGTGGCCTGGTGGCGCAGCCGTTGCAGCAGGCCGCGGCGCTCGGTGATGTCCTCCAGCAGGGCCAGCTGGTACTGCGGGTCGCCGGCCGCGTCGCGCAGCAGCGACACCTGGAGGTTGGCCCACAGCACCGATCCGTCGGCCCGCGCGTACGCCTTCTCGATGTGGTAGCCGTCGCGTTCGCCGCGCACCAGCTCGCCGTTGAGGCCGCGGGTGCCGGGGTCGTTCTCCGGGTGCACCCAGTCCCGGACGTTGCGCCGCCTGATGTGCGCCTCGCCGCCGAACATGCGGGCCGCGGCCTGGTTGATCTCCGTGACGTTGCCGTCCATGTCGGCGATGCCGATGCCGACGGCGGCCCCCTCGAAGACCGCGCGGAACTTCGCCTCGCTCGCCGCCAGCGCCCGTTCGGCCTCGGCCTGCGCGCCGAGCGCGGCGCGGGAGATGGACTCCTGCTCGACCAGGGTGCGTTCGCGCAGCGCCTGGGAGAAGCCGACGGCCACCGCGTGCTGGAGGCGCGAGCAGCGGATCCTGGCCTCGTCGGCGGAGACGTCGGGGTCGGGCGGGCAGTAGAGCACCAGATAGGCGTCGATGACGCCGAGGATGCTCGGCAGGGCTTCGGGGTCGGTGCAGTGCGCGTCCACCAGGGCGGCGCCGACGGCCGCCGCGGGGCGCGGATCGAAGCGTTCGGCCCGCAGTGCCTCGTGGAGGATGCGGGCCTGGGGTATCAGATGCGCCTCGAACTCGCCCCGGGTCATGGACGTCGCGGTGACCGAGTAGATGGCCCGGCACCAGATGGTCACGAACCGGCGGAGGTTGAGCTGCTCGTCCTGCTCCGGCCGGTGGCCCGCTCCGCCCCACGCCCCGGCCGGCCCGGTGTTCACGCCTTCAGCCCCACACCGGCGAGACCGTGCAGGGCCGCGGTGTCGTCGTCCTCGGTGAGCGGGGCCTCCGGACGCCAGTAGGACAGCGGGACGATGCCGGGCTCGACGACCTCGAAGCCGGCGAAGAAAGGTTCCAGCTCCTCCGGGGTGCGCATCAGCAGCGGGGTCGCGGTGCGCTGGTAGACCTCCTGCGCGGCACGCTGTCCCTCCGGGGTGGGCCCGCCCAGGGTGGCGTGGGTGATGGTCATGATGCTGCCAGGGGCGAGCGCGTCGCGCAGGGTGGCGATGATCTCGGCCGGCCGGTCGGCGTCCGGCAGGAAGTGCACGACGGCGACCAGCATCAGGGCGATCGGCTCGTCGAAGTCCAACAGGCGCCGGGTCTCGGGGTGTTCGAGGATCGACAGCGGGTCGCGCAGGTCGGCCGCGGCGATGGTCGCGTCCGGGTTGCCGTCCAGCACCGCCTTGCTGTGGGCGACGGCGACCGGGTCGTTGTCGACGTACACCACGCGGGCGCCGGGCGCGGCGGCCTGGGCGACCTCGTGGACGTTGCCGAACGTGGGGATGCCGGAACCGATGTCCAGGAACTGCCGCACGCCCCGGTCGACCGCGAACTGCACCGCGCGGCGCATGACGGCGCGGTTGGCCTGGCCGATCTTCGGGATGCCGGGGAACGCCTTCAGGGCCACCCGCGCGGCCTCCCGGTCGACCTCGAAGTTGTGGGAGCCGCCGAGGAAGTAGTCGTAGACGCGCGAGACGCTGGGGACGGTCAGATCGATGCCCTGCGGGGCCCAGGACGGTCGTTCGGTCACGGTAGGTGTCTCCAGCTCATGGGCTCAACGTGCGCGTCGTCGGCGGGTGTTCGCCGCATGCTCCGGTGGCGGCCGGTTTGCGGGTGCTCAGCACGAGGCTACTGATCACCTGTTCGGAGTGAAACACAGAACCGGAGATGTCACGTCCGTTTTCGGCCAACAACCACCGTCATGTGCATTTGCGAAAACGCGCACCTGCAAGGACACGCACACCTCGTGGCGGGCCCGAGGCCGGGTGCGGCCGCGGGCCCGCCATAGGGTGGTGCGTCCGCCGGACGCACCGACGCCCCGCGGTCCGACCGCGGGGCGTCAGCACCGGTCAGCAGCGCGTCAGCAGGCGCCTTCGTCCTGCCACACTCCCCACTCGCCGGTGGTGCCGGGCTCCTCGTTGGTGGTCCACCACTTGGCCTTCCACTTGTGGCCGTTGTGCTGCACCTCGTTGCCGCCGACGTACACCGCGGAGGCGGACCAGTCGGTCACCCCCGCGCAGCTGCCGCCGGGCGACGTGGTGGGCGGAGTGGTCGGCGGGGTGGTCACCGGAGGCGTTGCACCCGCGAATTTCACCGAGTACTTCGCGAAGTCCCAGTCGGCCTGCGCGACGCTGCTGCACGTGCCGGACGTGGCGCCGTTGTTGTCCGGCGGCGAGCACTGTCGGTCACGGTTCAGCGACCAGAACGTGAAGCGGCCCATGCCGTGGCTGGTCGCGTAGTCGAGCACGGTCTGGAAGTCCGCCTGGGAGAAGTACTCGCCGGTGTCGCTGCGGCCGTTCATGCCGGAGAAGCCCTCGTGGGCGTACGCGGTGGCGGCGTCCCAGCCGAAGGTGCTCTGCAGCAGCCCGTTGAACGCGGTGAGCGCGCTGGTCTGGGAGGCGGCGCCGTTGAACCCGCCGTCGAAGGGCATGATGGAGAAGTTGTTCGGCGTGAAGCCCTGCGACTTGGCCTCGTTGAGCATCTGCTGGCCGAACCAGCCGGTTCCGGCGGCGGTTCCGGCGGTGGTGACGGAGACGAACAGGCCGGGGTTGTTCTGCTGGAGGATCTTGGCCGCGCCGATCTCGTGGGCGACCGCGGCGGTGTTCTCGTACTCCGGCTCCTCGAGGTCGAAGTCCATCGCCTTGAGGCCGTACTTGGTGATGACCTGCTGGTACGCGGCGGCGGTGGACGCGGCGTCGGAACACGCCTGGCCGAGCTTGGTGCCGCCGTAGCCGCCGATCGACACCGAGACGTCGCCGCCCTTGGCCCTGATCGCGGAGATCACGTCGGCCACCGCGGTGTCGGACGACACGGCGCTGGTGCCGCCCCAAGTCGGGGTGCAGCCACCGCCGTTGGGGGCGAGGATGAACGCCAGCTGGAACGCCTTGAGGCCGGTCGCGTCCATGATGGCGCTGGCGCTCGGCGGGTTGTTGTCGAGCGGCATGAGGTACGGCGCCGCGGCGTACCACTGGCTGCTCAGGGCGCTGGCCGAGACGGTGGCGCCGTTGGCCTGGCCGGCGGACAGCACCGCGGCGGTGCCGAGCCCGGCGAAGGCGAGGGCCGCGGCGGCCACGCCCGAGCCGAGAGCTTTGAGTCGGTTCACGTCGGACCTCCTGTGGGGGAACGTGGCAGCAGAATCCTGCCGTGACGCGAACCCGTCAATGGGTTGGTCCAGACCTTTGGGCTAATCCACCAATTGGTCTCGACCACTTGCCCGTTTGGGTGCGGAATGCCGACCTCCGGACGGGGGTGACCCGCCCGGAGACCGGCGTGGGACCGGCGCGCGGCCGGCCCTGGGATCCGTGCCGGACCCCGGGGTGGAACGACCTCAGACGACGCCCACCGAGGCGAGCGCGCGCTTCTGGGCCGGGCTCGGCTTGGCCGGGAAGTAGAGGTAG
>WRCZ01000191.1 GCA_009783685.1 Actinomycetes bacterium | reverse complement strand
GTGGGCCGCGGAGTTCGGGCCGCGGGGCGTGCGGGTGAACGCGATCTCCCCGGGCGTGGTGCTCACGCCGGAGCCGGGCGAGGTGCACCCCGGCGAGGTGATGATGCGGGGAACGCCGGCCGGCCGGATGGGCGACCCGCAGGCCATCGCCGACGCCGCGGTGTACCTCGCGGGCGACCAAGCGTGGTTCGTGCACGGCACCGTGCTGGACGTCGACGGCGGCCGTACCGGCGTCGCGGTCATCGCGGGCTGAGCGCCGGGTCGCCGCCCGCGCGGCGCAGGTCGAGGATTCCCTGGTCGAGCGCGGCCCGCAGATGGGTCGACTGCCCGGTCGACAGCAGGATGGACACCCCGCCCTGGATCCCGGCCAGCAGTGCGGCCGCGCGGGCGTCCACGTCGAGGTCCAACGGCAGGCGCCCGGCGGACTGCTGGGCCCTGATCCCGGCGGCCAGGCTCTCCTGCCAGCGGCGCATCAGCTCAACCACGATCGCCCGGGCGCCCGGCGTCGAGCGGCCGACCTGCAGGAACAGCGAGCCGAGCGGGCACTCGTCGCCCTGCTCCTCGTAGCGCCGCACGACGGCGTCCCGCCACTGCTGCCACGCCTGCCAGGTGTCCAGCCGCCCGAGATACGGCTGCTGGTCCTCCAGCACCTGGTCCGCCTCGTACTGGGCCACGGCGAGCAGCAACTCGTCCTTGCCGTCGGGGAAGTAGTGGAACAGCTGGCTCTTGCTGGTGCGGGTGCGGGCCATCACGTCCTCGAGGGTCGCCGCGCCCACGCCCCGCTCCCGCACCACCGCGGCCGCCCCCTCGACGATCCGCTGCCGCGTCGCCTTTCCCTTGGCCGTCAGCTCCCCGCGCACCCCGTACCTCCTCGACCGCCGGGCCGGCACCTGACCGCACCGACTGGACTGCTCAGTCCAGTCTAGTGTGCTGCGGCGCCCGTGTCCGAACAGGCAGGATGTGCCCTCATGAGGGGCGGGAGCGAGAGTTTCACGGACATGTTGCGGCGGGCGGGCCTCGACGTGGTGGAGGTCGGGGCGGCGCCGCCGGAGGTGCTGTCTCCCCAGGCCGCATGGCACGCGGCGATGGCGGGGGAGAGGGGGGCGGCGTGCACGGTACGGGCCGACGGACCCGACGCGGTGGACGAGGTGAACGCCTGGTGGCACCGGCTCGCCACCGAGTGCGGGATCGTCGCCGCCGACGGCACCTTCCTCCTCGACGTGGGCGGGCGGCCGGTCCGC
This sequence comes from Actinomycetes bacterium, assembly GCA_009783685.1. GTDB lineage: Bacteria > Actinomycetota > Actinomycetes > Streptomycetales > Streptomycetaceae > Actinacidiphila. Next base: position 8,748 of record WRCZ01000191.1, on the reverse strand, counting down.
TGGGAGTCCCGGTTGTGGCGGCGGGTGCGGCTCGTCGACGGGTGGGACCTCGCCGGGGTCCTCGGTGGGCGGGGGTTCATGGCGATCGCGGCCACCGGGGACGCCCTGGTCGGCGTGACGCGCGCCGGGGACGAGGTGCGGGTCGTCACCCTGGACCGGATCCGCGCACGCCGGGAGGCGGCCGTGCGGGCGGCGGTCAGCGAGACGCCCGGGCAACGGGACGCGGCCTGGGCGGAGTTGTTCCGTGCGCCAGGGCCGGCGGAGGGGTTGCGGGACGTGTGGGCGGAAGGGGTCGTGCTCAACCCCGGTACGCCGCACGACCTTTACCCCGCCCTGCTCGGTTTCTCGAGCCGCCTGCTGTACCAGAAGCTCCCGGAAGCCCTCGTCGAGGCGGCCATGGCCCATCCCGACTGGAGGGTGCGGGGGCTGCTGGCCGAGGTGCAGCCGAACCTCACCGTCGAGCAGCGCAGCCGGATGATCCTGGACGAGGAGGACCCGCGGCGCCGGTGGATGCTGACGTTGCTCGCCGGCGATCTCCGTGCCGAACTCACCGAGCCCCTCTACGAGAAGCTCGCGACGGAGAGCTCCGCGAGGGTCAGAGGCGAGGCCACCCGCCTCCCCGGCATGCCCGCGCACCTCCTCACCGCCCTGGCGGAGGACGACGACGCCACCGTGCGCCTGTCGGCCTGCGGCAGGGCGTGGCCCCATCTGGACGGTGACGGCAGGCAGCGCCTGCTCGACGACCCCGACGCCGGGGTCCGCGCCGACGCGCTGATCCTGTTCCACCGCGAACACCCCATGCCCCGGGCCGTGTTCGACGCGCAGGACGTCGGGGAGCGGGCCCTGGAGGAGTGCCGGCTGGAGCGCGACCTGGCCGAGCACCTCGTCCGCCACGGAGAGAGCCGCCAGCGCCGGTCCCTCGCCGCCAACCCCCGCCTGGACCCGGACCTCGTCCTGCTTCTCGCCCGGGACCCCGACGCGTCCGTACGGTTCGCGGTCTCGGTGCGGTCCGACCTCACCGAGGAGCAACGGGCCGCCGTCGCCATCGACTTCGATCCCCGCACCCACCACTACGCCCTGGAGTGGGTGGTGGCCCGGCACGGGGATCCGGCCGAGATGCGCCGCCTGGCCGCGTCCACGCATCCGCTGGTGCGCCGGAGCGTCGCCAGGGCCAGGCACCTTCCGCCGGATGTCGTGCGGCGCCTCGCCCGGGACGAGGACCGCGTGGTGCAGCTCTTCCTCGCCGAGTCCTGCGACGACGCGCCCGCCGAGATGCTGCTCCGCGTCTGGCAGTGGTGGACCGGCAGCCTGAGCACGCCCGACCGGCCTCACGGCCACCCGAACTTCCCCCGGCGCGGCCTGCTCCGCCACGCCGACGACCCGAACCCGCGGATGCGCCGGCTGGCCCTCGACGACCCCGAGTCGACGGCGGAGCTGGTCGAGCGGTTCAGCCACGACGCCAGCGGCGAGGTCCGGTACCGGGCGGCGACGGATCCGCGGCTCACGGTCGCCGCCGCGGTCCGGCTGCTCGACGACCCGGGCGGCGACGTCCGCAGCGCGGCCGCGGCCCACCCCGGGCTGCCCGCACGGGTGCTGGTCCGGATGCTGCGCGCCCCCGAGACGGCGGCGGCCGCGGCCCGTCACCCGTCGTTGCCGGTGCCCGTCATCCGGCGGATGGTCGCGTGGATCCGGACCCTCGCGGCGGACGGCGGGGACGCGGGTACGGGCTGAGCCTCAGCCGCGGGTGGGGAGGTCGCTGAACGGCGGGAGAGTGGCGGTGAGGAGCAGGGCGAGGGCGCAGAGGAGCGCCGCCGCGGTGACGGTGGCGGTGCGTACCGGACGGTGGCGGCGGACCGAGCCCACATGGGCGGGGACGGTGGCCGCGACGACCGCGAGCAGTGCCAGGAAGACGGGGGCGGCGTACCGGGCCGGGACGTCGGGGGCGCCCGAGTCCACCAGTTGCGGGGCCAGGTACCAGCCAAGGCAGTAGACGAAGGTGGCCCAGGAAAGTGCCAGGGCCAGCAGGGCCAGGGCGTCGAGCGCGTGGTCGGGGACGGAGGGCCCCTCACCGGGTGACCCTGACCAACTCGTGGGTGGGAACAGGGATTTCATACCCCTACGGAAGCACTGCCCGGGCGGCCGGCGGATCCGGCGGCGTACTCACCTCGCGACGCGCACGTACTCAGGCCGGTGCTCCCGGACGGGACCGGACCGGACCGGTGTCCTCACGACCACTCCCCGGCGTCGTCGCCCCGGCGGCCCTCAGGAGACGCCCGCCGCACCGACCTCCCGCGGGACCCGCCTGAGCCGGACCGGTCCAGCCGGACCCGCCTGAGGCGGCCCCATCAAGCCGACCCCGTCCCGCCGGTCCGTGGCCGGCCCGCCGGAAGGCGGTACGTCACTGCTGCGGCGAGCCGCGCAGGGCGTCGAGGGCCGCGTCGAGCTTGTGCCTGGCCTCGTCGGCGACCGGGCGCAGGCCCGGCGCGTCGCTGAGCCGGACCATCGTCGCCGGGTCGAGCGCCTCCACCAGGGTGCGGTCGTCCGGCAGGGCGCGGACCACCACGTTGCACGGGAGCAGCAGCCCGAGCGAGCGGTCGGCCTCCAGCGCGCGGTGCGCCAGCGGCGGGTTGCACGCGCCGAGGATCAGGTACGGCTCGATGGCGGCGCCGATCTTCTCGTGCAGCGTCGCGCGCACGTCGATCTCGGTGAGCACGCCGAAGCCCTGGCCGGCCAGGGCTTCGCGGACCCGGGCGACGGCTTCGTCGAAGGGCGCGTCGAGGGTGACCGCCGTTCCGTAGGGGGCGGTGGCAGAGGTGCCGGTCATCGGGCCGTCTCCTTGCGTGAGTGGGGGGCCGTACGCCCACCACCATACCCCCAGGGGTATTTGCGCGCCGCGCGACACGTCTCGTACGGTGGAAGCCGAATACCCCAGGGGGTATCGACGAAAGGGCAGTGAATCCATGCAGTCCGTCCCCGCTCCGGGCGCCTCGAACGCGCCGTCCACGCCGCCGTCCGGGCCACCCTCCGCACCCTCGCCGCCGAACGCGCCGTCCGCATCCGACCCCGCGAAGGCGCCGTCCCGGGCCACCGCCTCACCAGGGCCGTTCGGCCGCCTGGGCGTCTGGTCCGCCACCCACACCAAGGGCGTCTTCCTGCTGTGGATCGTGCTCGTCGCGCTGCTCGGCGCGTTCGCGCCGAAGGTCCAGTCCGCGCTGTCGGGCGCGGGCTGGCAGGCGGACGGTTCGCAGTCGGTCGCGGTGCGGCAGATCGCCCAGGAGCACTTCGGGGGCAACGCCTCCTCGGCCCTGCAGATCGTGGTCCACGCGGACCGGCCGGTCGGCGACCCCGCCGTCCGGAAGGTGATCGCGCAGGCCGAGAGCATCGTGCGGGCGGACCCGCGGGTCGCGGACGTCGTCCCGCCGCAGCCGGGCGCGACGCTCAGCGGCGACGGGCGCACCGCCGTCGTGCTGGCCGGCGCCAAGGCCGATCCCAACGAGATGGTCCGGGCGGCCGACGACCTGAAGGGGCCGCTGGCCGCGCTGTCCGGCCACGGCGTCACCGTGCAGGCGACCGGCGCGTCGGTGCTGTGGAGCGACTTCAACACCGCGAACCACGACGCGATGATGCACTCGGAGATCCTGTCCTGGCCGGTCACGCTGGTGATCCTGGTGCTGGCCTTCGGCTCGCTGGTCGCCGCCGGGCTGCCGCTGCTGCTGACGATGGCGGGACTCGCCGCGTCCGCCGGTTCGCTGGTCCTGCTCACCCACCTCACGCCGGTGTCGATCTGGGCCATGAACTTCGCGATGATGTTCGCGCTGGCCCTGGGCATCGACTACGCCCTGTTCATGGTGATGCGCTTCCGCGCCGCACGCCGCGAACGCTCCCGCGACACCGTCGCCGCGGTCGCCGAGACGATGGACACCGCCGGCAAGGCGGTGGCGCTGTCCGGAGCGACGGTGCTGGTCAGCCTGTCCGCGGTGATGCTCGTGCCGTCGCCGGCGTTCCGCTCGATGGCCGGCGGCATCATGCTCGCCGTCGCGTTCGTGCTGGCGGCGACCCTGACCCTGCTGCCCGCCGTGCTGGCCAGGCTCGGGCACCGCGTCGACGCGGTGGCGCTGCCCTGGGCCAGGAAGGCCGAGCCGCGCTCCCCGCGGTTCGCCTCCTGGGGCGAGCGCCTGTGGCGCCGCCCGGTGGCCTACGGCGCCGCGGCGCTGGTCGTGCTGCTGGCGCTGGCCGCCCCGGTGATCGGCCTGCGCACCGCGATGCCGTCGATCAACGTGCTGCCGAAGGACGCCTCGGCCCGCGCCGGGTACACCACCGTGCAGCAGGCGTTCGGGCCGGGCGCCCCCGGCACCCTGCAGATCGCGGTCCCCTCGGGCGCCGCCGGGCAGGCCGCCGACGTCGTCCGGCACGCGCCCGGCATCGCCGCGGCCATGCCGGCGCAGGCCGCCGCCGACCACTCCGGCTGGACGATGATCCAGGCCGTCCCGAAGGTCGACCCGTCCGATCCGGCACTGTCGACGACGGTCCACGCGCTGCGTGCCGACCTGCCCCGCGGCAGCCTGGTCGGCGGCGCCGCCGTGGAGAACCTGGACCTGCAGGCCCTGCTGACCGCCAGGACCCCGCTGGTCATCGGGGTGGTCCTGGGCCTCGGCTTCCTGCTGCTGCTCGTCGCGCTGCAGGCTCCGCTGGTGGCCGCGCTGGGCACGGCCGCGAGCCTGCTGTCCACCGGCGCCGCGTTCGGGGTGGCCCGGCTGGTCTTCCAGGACGGCCACGGCGCCGGACTCCTCGGCTTCGGCTCGCAGGGATTCCTCGACGGCTGGGCGCCGGTGTTCTTCTTCGCGATGATCTTCGCGATCGCGATGGACTACACCGTCTTCCTGCTGGCCTCGGCCAAGGAGCACTACGAGCGCACCCGCAGCCCGAAGGAGGCGATGGTGGGCGCGATGGCCCACTCGGGCCGGGTGGTCTTCGCGGCGGCGGCCGTGATGGTCGCGGTCTTCCTCACCTTCGCGGTCTCCGGTCCGCTGCCGCCCAAGGAGATGGGCATCGTGCTGGGCACCGCCGTGCTGCTGGACGCCGCGCTGGTGCGCCTGGTGCTACTGCCGGTCCTGCTGCGGCTCACCGGGCACGCCGCGTGGTGGAGCCCGGCATGGCTGCGGCGGATCCTGCCGGCCGTCCGCTTCTCGCACGGCTGAGCGGCCGGCACGGATACCCCGGGGGGTACACTGGTGACGCGGCGAACGCAAGGAGGTACGGCCATGGGGATGGCAGTGGACGAGGACTCGGTGCAGTCCGTGCTCAACCGGCTGCGGCGTGCCCAGGGCCAGCTCGCCGGCGTCATCGCGATGATCGAGGCCGGCCGGGACTGCAAGGACGTGGTGACCCAGCTCGCCGCGGTCTCCCGTGCCCTGGACCGGGCCGGCTTCAAGATCGTGGCGAGCGGCATGCGGCAGTGCATGACCGCGGCCGACCCGGACCAGCCCCCGATGACCGAGGCCGAGCTGGAGAAGCTGTTCCTGGCGCTGGCCTGACCCGCACCACGCGCCGGGCGGCCGCACGCGGGCGCCCGGCGGTCCGGCGCCCGCCTCCCGCAACGCCGTTCAGCGGCGGGACGCGGCGTCGCCGGCGGCGGTCGCGGCCGGCAGCGACGCGGGGAGCCCGAAGCGCTCGACGAGCCCGGGGTCGAGGAACACCGTGATCCGGCCGATCAGCCCGCCGCTGGGCTCGATCACCTGGATCCCGTGCGCGGCGAACGGCTCGCCGGCCGACGCCCGCAGGTACGTCGCCAGCGCCGGGAAGCCGTTCGCCGACACCGGCACGCCCCGGCACTCGAGGCGGAACACCCGGCGCGCATGGTGGTCGAGCACCGCGTCCCGCCCGGTGAACCACACCGGCACCGGCGGCATCTCGTACTCCACGTCCGCGGCCAGCAGCCGTGCCAGCTCCACGGCGTCGGCGGTCTCGAACGCCCGCATGTACCGCTCCAGCAGCTGCGCGTCGAGGTCCGGCGTCGCCGCAACCCGCTCCGGTTCCGGCGCGTCGGCCGCGATCGTCGCCCGCGCCCGCTGCAGCAGGCTGCGCACCGAGGTGACGGTGACGTCCAGCAGCTCGGCCACCTCCGCCGGGGTGTAGCCGACCACGTCGACCAGCACCAGGGCGGCCCGCTGCCGGGCGGGCAGCTTCTGGAACGCGGCGATCAGCGCCAGCCTGGTGGTGTCGCGCAGCGCCACGATCGAGGCCGGATCGGTCTCCGGGACGGTGGGTGCGGGCGTCGGGAACGGCTCCAGCCACAGCACTTCCTCCTGCCGCCGGAGCGCCGCGCCCGCCGAGTCCGACGTGCCCGTGCCGAGGCCCGACGGCAGCACCCGGCGGTGCGTGCTGCCGAGCGCCGTCAGGCAGGTGTTGGTGGCGATGCGGTAGAGCCAGGTGCGCAGCGACGCCCGCCCGTCGAAGTGCGCGTAGCCGCGCCAGGCGCGCAGCAGCGTCTCCTGGACCAGGTCCTCCGCGTCGTGCAGCGAGCCGACCATGCGGTAGCAGTGGGCCAGCAGCTCCTCGCGGTACGGGACCGCCAGCTCGACGAAGCGTCCGTCGAGCGCGGCAGTGTGGGCAGGCACGGGACTTCTCCTCGCAACGGGGGCTTCTCCTGATAAGGACACCGTCGGCGGCCCGGATTCATCGCCGCACCGCCCGGTGAATCGGCGCGCCCGCGTTTGTCAGTATCCGCATGAGTGCTTTCCACGTCATCCAGTACGGCATCCGTCCGGAGGCCGCCGCCGAGAACTCCCGCCTCGTGACCTCGGTGTACGAGGAGCTCGCCGCGCGGCAGCCCGCATCGTTCCGCTACGCCACCCTGCTGGTGGGCGGACACACCTTCCTCCACCTCGCCCTCACCGAGGGCGACGGCCCCTCCCCGCTGCCCGCGCTGCCGGCCTTCCAGGACTTCCAGCGCGACCTCGGCGCGCGTGTGTCCGCCCCGCCGGCCCGCGAGGACGCGCTGATCGTCGGCAGCTACCGGCTGCTGTGAGCGCGGACCGAGCGCACGGAGGACATCCCATGAGCACCGCAGCAACCACCGCGACCACCTCGACCGCCCCACCCGCGCACCGCACGGCGTGGACGGCCGTCCTGGCGTCGGTCGGCGCCTTCGTCACGTCCCTGGACGTCGTGGTCGTCTCGACCGCGCTGCCGAAGTTCCAGGCCCAGCTGCACGCCGGCCTGTCCGACCTCGAATGGACGCTCAACGCCTACAACCTGGCGTTCGCGTGCCTGATGCTGACCGGCTCCGCGCTCGGCGACCGGTTCGGCAAGAGACGGCTGTACGTGATCGGCCTCGGCGTGTTCACCGCCGCGTCGGCGGCGTGCGCGCTGTCCGGCGGCGTCGGCCCGCTGATCGCCGCCCGCGCGGTCCAGGGCTGCGGTGCCGCCCTGGTGCTGCCGCTGTCGCTGTCCCTGATCAGCGACGCGTTCCCGGCGGAGAAGCGGGGCACGGCGATCGGCATCTGGGGCGGGATCACCGGCCTCGGCGTCGCTGCGGGGCCCGTCGTCGGCGGCGTGATCCTGCAGTACTGCGACTGGAGCTGGGTGTTCTGGATCAACGTCCCCGTCGGGATCGTGACGCTCCTGCTGAGCAGGGCCAAACTCGCCGAGAGCCGCGGCAACCGGCCCCAACTGGACGTGCCCGGGACCGTGCTGGCCGCTGCTGCGCTGTTCGCCCTGACCTGGGCGCCGGTCCGGGCGCCGTCCACCGGCTGGGGCAGCGGGGAGGTGCTGGGCGCGCTGGCCCTCGGCGCGGTGCTGCTCGCCGCGTTCCTGCTGTGGCAGCGCCGGGCCCGCCATCCGATGCTGCCGCTGGGCCACTTCCGCAACCGGGCCTTCTCCACCGCCAACGCCACCGCGTTCCTGCTCGCCTTCTCGCTGATCGGGTCGCTGTTCATGATCGCCCAGATGCTCCAGACCGGCCTCGGGCACGATCCGCTGCAGACCGGTCTGCGGATGCTGGTCTGGACCGGCATGCCGATGATCGTCGCGCCGGTCGTCGGCGGGCTGTCGGACCGGTTCGGCAACCGGCCGTTCATGGTCCTCGGACTGCTGCTGCAGGGTGGCGGGCTGCTGTGGCTCGCCCAACAGGCCCAGCCGGGCGTGGGGTTCGGATCCCTGGTGCTGCCGCTGATGGTGTCCGGGATCGGGATCTCGATGGTGTTCCCGACGGTCGCCGGGGCGGTCGTCGGATCGGTGCCGGTCACCGATTCTGCGCTGGCCGCGGGCACCAGCAACACCGTGCGCGAGTCCGGCGGGGTGTTCGGCGTGGCCGTGCTGGCCGCGGTGTTCGCCGCGAACGGCGGCTACGGCTCGCCCGCGTCGTTCCTGCACGGCTTCCGGCACGCCGAGGTCGTCGCCGCGGTGGTCGCCTTCGCGGGCGCGCTCGTCGCCTGCCTGGCGCCGGGACGCTCCGCCGCCGGTCCGGCCGGCGGCCCGCAGCCCGTCGCGCAGGGACGGCCCGCGACGGCGCCGGCCCCGCTGGACCGGGCCCGCTCGGGCGCCGCGGTGACGGCGCGCGGCCGCCGCGGCGGCTGACACCCGTCCGGTGGCCCGGACCGTACCGGTCCCGCCGCCGCGGACCGCCGCCGGGTCCCGGGGAACTCCCCGGGACCGGGCGGCGGTTCGACGTCCGCAGGCAGTGGCTGGACGGCCTCGCCGCCGACTCCCCGGACCCCTGCCGCGATCCGTGGTCGCAGCTGGCACCGC
>WRCZ01000190.1 GCA_009783685.1 Actinomycetes bacterium | reverse complement strand
CTGGACGTGCGAAAGCAGGCTCCCCGGCCGGCGACCGAGGCACCTCAACTGGGGTACCCCAACGAGGCGGCCGGCTCGCCTCCGCGTCGATGTCGACTGCGACTCCTTCCACGCTACGTCCGGGGCGCGGAGGCGGGCAACCGCGCCGCGGAGGACGTGAATCCAGGGGAATTGGCGAATTGGCGCCGCGTATTCTGGCGGCCGAGGGGGAAAGGATTTCTCTCCGTCGAAATGGCGACAGGTCTATCCGGCACTTTGTCCGACCCCGCCGCGGGACATCGTTTATGCGCTGGCCACGACTTCCCCGGCCATCACCTCGGGCGGGTGGGGGAGCAGCGAGCCGAGGTTGTCCCGGACGAAGTTCGCCGCCCGCAGCGTCGATTCCTCGGCACCGGCCCGGTCCTGGAAGACGCTGGTCGAGACGACCACCCCGTTGCCGGCGTCGAGCCAGTAGAAGGCGACGAACCCGGGGACCTGGCGCACGAGCGGCGCGAATCCCTCCTCGACGAAGCGCGCCACCGCGGCCGGGTCGGTCACGCCTTCATACCGCCGCACTGCTGCGTACATGGCCGATCTCCTTGGGGGCCGGGTGCGTCCTGTGCGGGGATGCCTTACCCCCGCGGGGGCCATGTCGCGCAACGTGGTTCCCGCCGTCACCGGAAGGGCCCCCTGGCGTGATCCGGATGGCGACACGGGCTGCCTCCCGCACCGGCCGGACGGGCTAACGGATGGATGCGAGGAACGAGAAGGTGGACCAGCAGGGGTGGGAGCGCCCGTTGGAGGTCCACGGGATCACCTGCGCGGTGTTCGCGCACGTCGTCTGCGGCGCCGGTGACGTGCTGTAGGGTCGTCCCGCTCGCAGACGCGGCGACGGATCGGGTCGCGGCGTGCGGGTCTCCCCGGGTGGGGGTGCCGGCTTGGGCCCCTGGCGCTGCAACCGCCAGGCTGCCGGCCGAAGCGGCGGTCGCAGCCGCTCCGGCCATCCGACGGCGTACGGTCACGTCCCTTTCCCTCCGGCGCGTGAATTGGCTCAGAACAGCAGTGTCCCGTTGGTCTGCGCGCGGGTAATTGACCTGGAGCGCACGGTCGTTGTCACGACGTGAACAAGCACGAGGGCGGAAGAATGGGTTGGGGCGAGATGCACACGGCCGGGGTGCCCAAGGCCGAGAGGTTCGGTTGGTGGCGGGACCGGCTGATGCAGGATCTCGCCCCCACACACATCGCCAGCGAGCACGCCGACGACTTCCGGGCATCGACCGCCGCGCTGGAACTCGGGCCGGTGAACGTGTCGTTCCTGTCGTTCCCGACCCTGACCGCGGTGCGCACCACGCGGTTGATCCAGCGGTCCGATCCCGAGCTGTGGGAACTGGGCTACATGGCCCGCGGCATCATGGTGATGGACCAGGCGCGCAGCCACGCTCGGGTCGGGGCGGGCGACCTGCTGCTGTACGACACGTCGCAGCCGGTACAGATGCAGGTGACCGAGGCCGGCTGGCTGACCATCCTCCACCTGCCGAAACCAGCGGTGCCGCTTCCGGACCGGTCGATGCAGGACCTCCTGTCGCGCCGGCTTCCCGCACAGGGGACGGGGGCGCTGCTCGCAGGGTTCCTCCAAGGGCTGGCCGGTGGCCGGTGGAGCGCACTGGAGGCGGAGCGTCTCGGCGCGGCCGCGGTCCAGCTCGCCTCCGCGTACCTCGGCGGTCTCGCGGACCGGGAGGGGCTGCTGCCGCCGGAGACCCAGCAGAGCGTGCTCCTTCGCCGGGTGAAGGCCTTCATCGAGGCGCATCTGGCGGAAGCCTGTTTATCCCCGCAGACCATCGCGGACGCCCACAACATCTCGGTGCGCTACCTGCACCATCTGTTCCGCTCGGAGAAGCAGACCGTGAGCGCCCTCGTCCGGGACCTGCGGCTGGACCGCTGCCGGGCCGAGCTGGCGCAGCCCCACCACGCCACCCACCCCATCGGATCGATCGGCGCGCGGTGGGGGTTCACGGACCCCGCGACGTTCAACCGGACCTTCAAAGCGGCGTTCGGGATGCCGCCCGGCGAGTACCGCCGGTGGTCGATCGCCTGCAGAAGCGCCGACGATCGCCCCTGACCGCGTTCGCCCGGCTGTGCCGGTGACAACGGCTCCGGGCCACTTCCAGCCGGGTGCCTACCGTGCGCCCTTGCGGCGGCGGGGCGCGGCCGAGCGGGGCGGCGTCGAGCGCATGTGGTCCCGCACCGGCGCCAGCAGGCTGCCGAGGGTGGCGACGTCGTCCCGTGACAGCGGCTCGAAAAGCAGGCCGCTGACCACGTCGACGTGCCCGGGCAGCACCTGCGCGAGCAGCGCGCGCCCGGCGTCGGTGATAGTGACGGTGACGCTCCGCTCGTCGTCCGGGGAGGGGGCGCGCACGACCAGGCCCGCCTTCTCGAGCAGACCCGCCTGGTAGGTCAGGCCGCTGCGGCTGTACACGACGCCGTCGGCCAGGTCGGTCATGCGGTGGCTGCCGGTCGGCGAGTCCCCGAGGCGGGCCAGCAGCTGGAACTGCACATAGCTGAGATCGCCGGCCTCGCGCAGCTGCTGCTCGACCGCGTGCCGGAGCAGGCTCGTCACCTCGATGAGATCGAAGTACGTGCCGAGCTGCACGGGGTCGAGCGACGGCGGTGAATCAGGCATGGCCCCAGGCTACTGCTACGAATTCGAACAGCGTGGTGCGCTGCCGGTGCGACCTCGACCGGTGCCGCGGCGCAGGATCTCGGCTCCCTGCGGGAAGAGGCGTCGGCCGTCGATCACCCCGTCATTTGCTTCGAACTCGAAGCAGTACTAGCCTGGCCGACAGATGCTTCGAGTTCGAAGCAGATCCACCATCGAGCGAGGGAGAGTCCTCCGATGAAGGCAGTGCGATTCCACGAGTACGGCGAGCCCGAGGTCCTGCGCTACGAGGACGTCGAGCAGCCCGTCCCCGGAGCCGGCCAGGTCCGGATCCGCGTCGCCGGGACATCGTTCAACGGCGTCGACGGCACCATCCGCGGCGGCTTCATGCAGGGCCCCATCCCGGTGACGCTGCCGCACACTCCCGGCATCGACGTCGCCGGCACGGTCGACGCGCTGGGCGAGGGCGTCGACGGCGTCGAGGTCGGCGACCAGGTCGTCGGCTTCCTGTCGATGGACGGCGACGGCGCCGCCGCGCAGTACGTCCTCGCGCCGGCCGGGATCCTCGCGGCGGCGCCCCGGCACGTGCCCCTGCCCGACACCGCCGCCCTGCCGGCGGTGGGCCTCACCGCCTGGCAGGCGCTGTTCGACCACGGCAAGCTCGCGGCCGGGCAGCGCGTGCTGATCAACGGCGCCGGGGGAGCGGTCGGCGGCTACGCCGTGCAACTGGCCAAGAACGCCGGGGCGTTCGTGATCGCCACGGCCGGCCCGCGCAGCAATGAGCGGGTCACCACGGCGGGCGCGGACGAGGTCGTCGACCACACCGCCACGGCGGTGACCGAGGCGGTGACCGAACCGGTCGACCTCGTGCTCAACCTCGCGCCGATCGACCCGGCGCAACTGGCCGCGCTGCTCACCCTGATCCGTCCCGGCGGAGCGCTGGTGAACACCACGGTGTGGATGCCCGCCCCCGCCGACGAGGAGCGCGGCGTGCGTGGCATCGACCTGTACGTCCGCAGCGACGCCGAACAGCTGTCGCGGCTGGTCGCGTTGGTCGACTCCGGTGAGCTGCGCGTCGACGTCGCCCAGCGGGTGCCGCTGGCCGACCTGCCCGCGATCCACGCCCGGGCCGCCGAGGGCGCGCTGTCCGGCAAGGTCGTCGTCATCCCGCCCACCGCCTGACCCGCGATCCGGCCATGCCGAAGCGCACGACCGTCTCCGCACGACCGTCTCAACGCCGCCCGGAAACGCCGAGGCGCCGGCCCCCCGCGGGCCGGCGCGACGGCGGGCGGGGACAGCTCCTGTAGATCGGATCTTTGACGGCACAGTCCGACCGAGGGCTGAGCCTCCCCGGTCTGCTCGTTCCTGTCAAGAGTCTGGGCGTTGCAAGCAGAATCGCGCAAAGTGATGAGTGATCACTGGACGGTCGCAGGCGACAGGTTGGACCCTCACGTCGCCGTTTCACGCCGCAGCGGCACGCAGCCCCATCGATCAGACGGGCCTTCTGGAGCCAAATGTGCGCACGGTCTTGACGCGCCCCAGCAGCGCTGCTGTGATGCCGAGTCATCCGATGAATAGAGGTGATGACTCCCCATGCGACGCGCGTTGGGACCCCGTCCCGCCCGGCAGCGCAGACCCCTTCGGCTGCTCACCGCGGCCATGCTCGCCTGCGGCCTGCTGACCTCCGCCACGTGGCACGCCTCCGCCACCGCCACCGGCGGCACCACCGACCTGCTCCACACGGCCTTCGGCGGCTCGTTCAGCTCCGGCAGCACGTACACCGCGGCCACCGGCGAGACCATGGACGGTGTGCTCGTCCGCCGCACCGGTGGTGAGCTGACCGACCCTGCCGACGGCATTCAGTTGCACGGCGGGCAGGAGGGTCTGACGTTCACGCCGAGCACCCCGATCAGCGGGGGCACGGTCCAGCAGCCGTTCGTCATGGAGGCGGCCTTCACCCCCGCGGCGACCCAGGGATCGCTGGCCACCGTGTTCGCGCTCGGCGGCAACCTGTTCGCCCGCTACAACGGGAGCTCGCTCCAGTACGGTTTCTCCGCGAACAACAACGGCACCTGGAGCGACGCGACCAAGACCGTCCCGGCGCCGGCGGCGGGCACCCAGCACGTCCTGTCCGTCGCCTACGAGCCGACGACCGGCGGCGCGACCATGCACGCCTTCCTGGACGGGGCCCAACTCCCCGACGCCGTCAGCACCAGCGGCCCCGCGGGCTGGAACGACACCAGCGGCGCCCAGGCCGGCTTCGGCAACGACGTCCACCCCTCCGCGCTGAGCCGGGGCCTCACCGGCTCGCTCCGGCAGGTCAGACTGGCCACCTTCACCGCCCCGTTCGTCCCCGCCGACCTCGCGCTGCAGACGGTCCGCAGCAGCGCCAAGCGGCTCAGCGTCGACTTCGAGGGCGCGGTGAGCGCCAACGGCGCCTACCACCCGGCAGAGGGCGAGACGGCCGACGACGGCCTGACGGTGACCGGCGGCCGGATCACCACGCCGGGCACGCTGCGGCTGGCCGCGGCACCTCGGTCCACGACCGGCATCAGCTGGGACACCGCGCCGCTCGGCACGGACCCGCTGGGGTCCGGCGTGCTCGCCGAGAGCGTCGTCGCCCCCGAACTGCTGCAGCCCGGCACCCCGGTCATGAACGTCCTCGGCCTCGCGGCGCTGACGGCCCTCGACCAGCACACCGTGCGCCTCTCCGCCGGCGCCGGCCACTGGGACGTCAAGCTGCCCGCCGCGCAGAGCCGTTCCGGAGTCCGCTACCAGCACCTGGCCCTCGCCGTGGAACCGGACGCCGACGGCCTGGCGCTCACCCTCGTCACGGGCGACCACACCGTCTCCGGGCCGTTCCACGTGGCAGCGTCCGACGCACCGGCCGCCGTCACCCCCAGGATCGACTGGCTGACCGGCGCTCGGGGCACCGTCTACGGGGTCGCCGTCACCGCCTTCAGCGGCCTCGCGCCCGCCGACGTGCGGGTCCTCGGCTCGCTGCCCTGCCTGGCGACCAAGGTGGCCCCCGCCCAGCAGATCAGCATCATGCCGGGCGAGTGCCTCACCTCCCTGGTCGCCAAGGCGTCGGCGGTGCGCCCCGACGGCCGCCAGATCAGCTGGCAGGAACTGCAGCAGACGGCGTTCCTGCACTTCGGCGTCAACACCTTCACCGGCGCGGAGTGGGGCACCGGCCAGGAGGACCCGGACGTCTTCCAGCCCACCCAGCTCGACACCGACCAGTGGGCCCGCACGCTGCGCGACGCCGGCTTCAAGCTCGCCATCCTCACCGTCAAGCACCACGACGGCTTCCTGCTCTACCCGTCCCGCTACACCACGCACGACGTGGCGAGCAGTTCCTGGGAGGGCGGCAAGGGCGATGTGCTGGGCGACTTCGCCACGTCCATGCGGAAGTACGGGCTCAAGGTCGGCGTCTACATCTCGCCGGCCGACGAGAACCAGTACGCCGACGGGGTCTACGCCAACGGCGGTGCCCACACCCCGCGGACCATCCCGACCCTGGTCCCCGGTGACGACCGGGCGGGCAAGAAGATCCCCGGCTTCACGCTGACCGCCGACGACTACGGCGCCTACATGCTCAACCAGCTCTACGAGGTGCTCACCCAGTACGGCCCGATCGACGAGGTCTGGTTCGACGGCGCCCAGGGCCGGATCCCGGCCGGCAAGGTCGAGAACTACGACTTCCCCAGCTGGTACCAGCTGATCAGGGCGCTCGCCCCGCAGGCCGTGATCGCCGTGACGGGACCCGACGTGCGCTGGGTGGGCAACGAGAGCGGCGTCGCCCGGCCCGACGAGTGGAGCGTCCTGCCCACCGTGACCACCGCGGCCGGCTCACGCGACTACGCGCTGAGCTACTCCGCCCAGGACGAGGGCAGCCGTTCGGCGCTCCTCGCCGGCCGGGACTCCGGGGCGAGCGCGCTGTCCTGGTGGCCGGCCGAGTGCGACGTCTCCATCCACGACGGCTGGTTCTACCACGCGAACCAGCAGCCCAAGTCCGTCCAGCAACTCACCGACATCTACTACAAGTCGGTCGGCCGCAACGCCGATCTGCTGCTCAACATCCCGCCCGACCAGGACGGGCAGATCGCCCCCGCCGACGTCGCCAGGCTCACCGAGTGGCGGGCCAGGATCGACGCCGACATGCCGTCCGACCTGGCGCTGAAGGCCAGGGCGACCGGTGACGGCCAGAACGCCGGCGCGGTGGTCGACGGCAAGGCCGGCACCGACTGGGTGACCTCCGGCCCGAACGAGGGAACCGTGCAGCTGACCCTGCCGGCCGCCACCACCGTGGACCGGATCGCCCTGGCCGAGGACATCCACTTCGGCCAGCAGCTGGAGAGCGCGGTCGTCGAGGCACAGGCCACCGACGGCAGCTGGAGCCAGGTGGCCACGGTGGACTCCGTCGGCTACCAGCGCATCATCGCCCTCGACCAGCCCGTCACCACCACCAGCCTGCGCCTGCGCATCCTCCACAGCCGGGCCGCCGTCCACCTGGACCGGATCAGCCTGTTCCACGCCACATCCTCCTGACCACGAACGCGGGCCGGCCCGCCGCACCGACGGCGAGCCGGCCCGCGATCCCGTGGGCGCAGCCCACGCCGTGGCCGGCCGGTGTCGGGCGACACGGCCGGCCTCGGAGTGTGCCCAGCCGGGATGGTGATCCGGCCGGGTCAGTCGGTGGGCTGGATGGTGACGTGGACGGGGGCGGTGGGGTCGGAGAGCAGGCCGGTCGTGGGGTCGAGGCCGACTGCGGTGAGCACCAGGGGGCCGCTCTCGGCGCGGGTGGTGCAGGACCAGGTGCCGTTCGCGTCGGTGGGGCGGTTGACGCAGACCGGCGTGCCGGACGCCGAGACGGTGATCAGTTCACCGGCGGTGGCCGTGCCCTCGATCGTCAGCTGCCCGGGGTGGGTGGTGGAACGGTCGGCGGGCGCGGTGACCGCGGGCGTCGGGGCCGGCTTGCCGGTGGTGGTGACCCGGGCCGCCGCGACGGAGGCGAAGGCGCCGCTGGACGCGGCGTTCTTCGTGCCGGTGACGGTCACCGTCAGGGTGTGCTGCTGGGTCGGATCGAGGCCGGTCCGGGTGAACACCGAGGCCAGGGTGCTGGTGGCGTTGTAGAGGTCGACGGCGGTCGGGGCACCGCCGTCCACGGACACGTCGACGATGCCGTTGCTGGGGTTGGCGATGGACTGCAGGGTGACGCCGTCGCCCTGGAACGTCAGCGTCGCACGGGCACCGGTGGTGTCGTTCCAGGTGTTGCCGCCGCCGGACTTCCACGTGCCGGTGTACTGCCACTGGTTCACCGCGCTGCCGGTGGTGGCGTAGCCGATGTCCGTCACCACGTCGGGGGTGTGCGCCCCGGCCGGCAGGGCCACCGGGACGGCCAGGTCGGTCAACGTGCTGACCTTGAGGTTGTCGTACTGCTCGCCGGCCAGGTAACCGCTGGCGACGAAGCCGACCTTGCCGGCGGACAGGGTGGTGTCCGTGGCGGAGCCGACCGTGGCGCCGTCGACCGAGGCGAAGATCTGCGAACCGTCGAAGGTGAGGGCCAGGTTGTGCCAGGTGTTCAGCCCGGCGGCCGAGGGCAGGGTTCCTCCGGTCAGCGGCGCCGCGGGCTTACCGGATCCGTCGGCGACGTTGATCGACCAGGCGCCGGTGTCGCTGAGCGTCAGGGAGTAGTAGTGCACGCGCGAGGGATCCTCCACCGTGCCGCCGAGGTTGCTCTGGCGGCCGAGGATCCCGACCGAGCCGGGCTGGGCGTTGCGCACGTCGGCGGACACCTGGTAGTTGCTCCAGTTCTGGCCGCCGCCCACCGTGTAGGGGTAGGAGTTCTGGAGGTTCGACTGCCACTCCAGCGGCTTCGCCGGGGTGTCGAGCCGGACGCACTTGCCCGCGCGGCCGGCGCACGGCGCGACGGTGAACGCGCCTTCCATGGTGGCCAGGTAGGGGGCCTGCTGGCCCTGCGGGTCCGCGGTGAACGCGTCGGAGTACGGGAGCGGGAGCGGCTTGCCGGCCGGCACCGTGGTGCTTGCCTTGTGCTGCCCGGTCGTGGTCGTGAACGAGTAGAGGTGGTCGGGCTGCAGGGTCGCCGTCACCGTGCCGTTCGCGTCGGGCATCAGGTCCTGGCCGCGTGCGAACCACTGCGAACGGTCGCCGGAGACCAGGTCGGTGCTCCACACGTGCACGGGACCGGCGGACAGGCCGCCGCTGACCGTGAGGTCGACCGTCTGCGGACCGGTGGCCCTGGTCGTCTCGACGATCGAGCTCCAGTCCCTGCCGCTGGGCGACTTGAGGGTCACGTAGCTGCCGACCTCGTCGGAGGTCCGGCCGGCCAGATAGCCGCTCGCGCCGTCCAGGTACTGCCAGCCGGGCTGCGCGAACTGGGTCGTGTGGGCGGTGACCCAGGTCGACAGGCCGACGTCGTAGTGGCCCGACCAGGGCTCGTTGGCCATGACCAGTCCCTGGTCGGCGAAGCCGACATCGGTGTAGGCCGAGGCCACCAGCGGCCAGTTGATGGTCGCGGTCATCCGGCCGTCGAGGTAGTCGATGTTGTCGGCCCGCGCCATCGGCAGCCCGCCGGCGCTGTAGCTCATCGAGCCCTGCTCGCTGGCCCACAGCGTGGTGTCGAGGGCCTGGGCGGCCGCAGCGGACGGGCAGTGCGTCTCGACAGTGGGGTACTGGGAGATCGGCGTGGGGCCGTTCCATCCGCAGGGGTAGTGCTCGCCGATGACCGAGACCGCCTTGGCGAAGTCCGCGTCCTGTGCCATGGCGCCGCTGACTTCGGAGAACGAGCTCCCCTGGTCCGAGGCCACCAACTTGACCGAGCTGAAGCCGTGCTGGTCCAGGGAGGCCCGAAGGTCCTTCCACCAGGCGGCGTTCCAGCCGCCCTTCTCGTTCCAGCCGCCCATGTAGGAGAAGGCGAGGCCGTGTTGCTTGGCGCAGCCGAGCCAGTCGTCGATGTACTGGATCCCGTTCTGGGTGTACATGCTGGAGCCGACCCAGCCGGGTGCGGCCCACGTCAGCGCGGAGAGCTTGATGTGCGGGTTGCGCTTCACCGCCTCCTTCGCGAGCCAGAACTCGTAGCCCGCGTCGCAGTTGACCACTCCGCGGGTCTCCTCGACGGTCTGCTCGGCGCCCGAGGTGGTGTTGCCGTCGCCGCTGGTCTCCACCTTCAGGATCTGGAGGTTGGCGCCGTAGCCGGGCTTGAACAGGTAGTCGAGGATCGCGTTGCGCTGCGGGGCCGGGTAGTCGGTCAGCAGCCGCGTGTTGCCGCCGCCACCGCTGATCGCGCCGAGCCCGTCGAAGGTCCGGCCGGTGTCGTGGCCGTCGACCGCGATGGACGTGTCCGGCAG
>WRCZ01000189.1 GCA_009783685.1 Actinomycetes bacterium | reverse complement strand
TGACGGGCGGCGGAGATCAGGACGCGGTGGTGCCCCCGGCCGTCGTCCTCGGCATCGACGACCTGCGGCTGCTGCCCCGGGCGACGCGGATCGCGCGCAGCAACCGGGAGGGGATCGCGCTGCTGGAGGAGCACCGGGGCCGCTTCATCGACGAGTTGTGGCTGGACCACGATCTCGGGGGCGAGGACAGCATCATGCCGGTGGTGGCCGTTCTGGAGGAGGCCGCTTTCGAGGGGCGGCCCTTCCGGATCGGGACGGTGTTCGTGCACAGCGCCAACCCCAGCGGCGCCGAGAACGTGGTGCGGGCGCTGAGGCGCTGGGACTACCGGGTCCGGCGGGCGACCGCGGCCTAGGGGGCCGTGCGGGGCGGCGGATCCGGCGCGCGCCTCGGGGCGCACCCATGGCGTCCAGGTCCGGCCGGTGGCCGGGACATGCTCCGGTTCCGGCCACCCGGAAGGTGGGGTTTTCTGTAGGCGGGCAACGGGATGCTGGTGCCATGTCCCCTGCTCCGCGTCCTCCGTAGTTTCGAAGGCACCGGAAAGCACGGCCCTCCGGGGGAACTCCCCGGGCACGGGGCCGGGGAGTTTCCGGGGCCCGCCGGGGCTCGCCCGGCACGGTCCGGCAGATGGCCGGCGAGGACGACGGGACGAGGGGACGACGATGCACGGGGTGACGACGGTGGGCCCGCCGCGCAGCGGCGAGGCGCTGCGGCTGGAATCGCTGACGAAGGTGTACGAGGGGGCCTCGCGGCCGGTGACCGCGCTCGACGCGGTGTCGCTGACCCTCCCCGCGGGGAGCTTCACCTCGGTGATGGGCCCGTCCGGCTCGGGCAAGAGCACCCTGCTGCAGTGCGCGGCGGGCCTGGACGCACCGACGTCGGGCCGGGTCCACGTGGGCGGTGAGGAGCTGCCGTTCGGCGCCGAGGCCGCGGTGACCCGGTTCCGCCGGGGCCGGGTGGGCTTCGTGTTCCAGCAGTACAACCTGATCCCGTATCTGACGGTGGCGCAGAACGTGACGCTGCCGCAGCGGCTCGCCGGGCGCCGCCCGGCCCGCAAGGAGTCAGCCACGGTGCTCGGCCTGCTGGGCATCGGCGAGCTGGCCGACCGGCTGCCGGCGGAGCTGTCCGGCGGGCAGCAGCAGCGGGTGGCGATCGCCCGGGCCCTGGTGAGCCGGCCCGCGGTGCTGTTCGCGGACGAGCCGACCGGTGCGCTCGACACGGCCAGCGGCCGGCAGGTGCTGGACCTGCTCCAGGAGGCGGTGCGGGAGTTCGGCCAGACCGTGGTGATGGTGACCCACGACCCGGTCGCGGCGGCCCGCGCGCAGTCGGTGGTGTTCCTGGCCGACGGCCGGATCGTGGACCGGCTGGAGGCTCCCGAGGCGGACGAGGTGGCCCGCCGGATGACCGGGCTGGACGAGGCGGCGCAGGCCCGCCGCGCCGGGACGGGGGCGGGACGATGACCGGGCTGGCGCGGGCGTCGGTACGCCACCGCCGCGGCGGATCCGCCGCGACCTTCCTGTCGGTGTTCCTCGGCGCGGCCATCCTGATGGCGTTCGCCTCGATGCTGGACACCGGCGGCGGCCCTGGCGTCCCGGACACCGACCGTTCGGCGCTCGGCATCATGGCCTCGGTGGTCGGCGGCTGGGGCGCGGTGATCGTGGCCTCGGCGGTGGCCACCACGGTCGCGGTGGCCGCCCGGCAGCGGGCCGGTGAGCTGGCGCTGCTCCGCACGGTGGGGGCCACCCCGGGCCAGGTGACGCGGCTGCTGGTCGGCGAGGTGGCGCTGGTGGGCGTGCTCGGCGTGCTGGCGGCGGTCCCCGTGGGCTACGGCGCGGGGGCCGGGCTGCTGGCGGCGCTGGAGCACTCGGGGCAGATCTCGCACGGCACGGGTTACCGGTTCGGCGGGGCCGCCCTCGGTATCGGCGCGGGCGGCTGCCTGCTGGCGGCACTGGTGGCGGCGTGGCTGACCGGCCGGCGGTGGGCGCGCCGTACCGCGCGGAGCGCGCTGGCCGAGGCGTCGGCGGGCGGCCGGCGGATGAGCCGGTTCCGGCTGGTCGCGGGCATCGTGCTGGTCGTCGCGGGCGTCAACTGCGGTGTGACCACGATGACGGTGATGGACGGGAAGCAGATGGCCACGCAGTCGGTGGCGGCCGAGGGCGCCATCCTGTCGTCGCTGGGCTTCGCGCTGCTGGCCCCGCTGCTGCTGCGCGGCGCCACGGCGCTGCTCGCCCCGCTGCTGACCGCGCTGGGCGGTCCGGCCGCGCAGTTGGGGATGCTCGGCGTGCGGCAGCGGCTGCAGCGGGCGGCGACCCCCATGATGCCGATCGTGGTGTGCACGGCGATCTCCACCGGCACCCTGTACATGGAGGCGATCTGGAACGGGGGGCGGCATCCTGCCGCGGCCGACGACAAGGGCACGGAGATGCTGAACTACGTGGTGGTGGGGATGATCGCGGTGTTCGCCGCGGTGATGCTGGTGAACCTGCTGGTGGCCGAGATCGCGGGCCGCAGCGGCGAGTTCGCCCGGCTGCGGCTGACGGGGGCGACGCCTCGGCAGATCCTGCGGCTGGTCGGCGCGGAGACCGCGCTGATGCTGGTGACGGGCCTGGTGTTCGGTTCGGTGGCGGCGCTGCTGAGCGTGGTCCCGTACAGCGTGGCGGTCTCGGACCGGGCGCTGCCGGACATCTCGGCCGGGGTGTACGCGGCCGTCGTCGCGGGGGTCGTGGCCCTGACCGTGGCCGCCAGCGTGACGGCGACGCGGCGGGCGGTGCGGCTGCCGATGACGGGCGCGCTGCGCGGGGTGGCCCGGTGACCGGGGCGGCACAGCGGTTCCAGCCGGGGGGTCGGCGTCTGCCGCCGCCCGGCTGGGGCGTGCTCCTGGCCGCCCAGGCGGCGCTGGTGGTGGTCGGCGGGCTGGTCACCACGGCGGTGTGGACGGCCGGGCAGGAGCCGTACTACTGGCCGCGCTGGGTGTGGTTCGGCCTGACGGTGAACGTGGCGGCGCAGTACGCGGTCCGCTGGGGGCTGCGGCGGCCCCGGGGCAGCCGGGCCATCGCGGTGCACGGCGCGCTGACCGCGGTCTACGCCCTGCTGGACGTGGCGGTGTGGGCGCTGGCGGGCGGCGGCTGGTTCTGGCCGGGCGCCAGCGTTCCGGCGGCGGTCCTCGCCTGGGTGGTGCACCTGCTGTGGCGGCGCCGGCCGTCGGTGGTCCGGGAGCGGGAGCTGGCCAGCCGGGTCGCGGTGCTCAGCCGGACCCGCAGCAGCGCCCTGGACGTGCAGGCCGCCGAACTGAAGCGGATCGAGCGGGACCTGCACGACGGCGCGCAGGCCCGCATGGTGTCCCTGGCGATGAACCTGGGGCTGGCCGGCGAGCTGCTGTCCCGCGACCCGGACACCGTCGCCGAACTGCTGGTGGAGGCGCGGGCCACCACCCTGACCGCGCTGGCCGAGCTGCGGACGGTGATGGAGGGCATCCAGCCGCCGGTGCTCGCCGACCGGGGTCTGGTGGGCGCGCTGGAGGCGGTCGCCCTGGACCTGGCGGTACCGGTGACGGTCACCGCCGACGTCCCGGGCCGGCTGGAGGCGCCGGTGGAGTCCGCGGTGTACTTCGCGGTCACCGAGTGCCTGGCGAACGTGGTCAAGCACAGCCGGGCCTCCCGGGCCTGGGTCCGCCTGGTGCACGCCGGCGATACGCTGACGGTGCTCGTCGGCGACGACGGTTGCGGAGGCGCCGACCCGGGGGCGGGTACCGGTCTGCGCGGGGTGGTGCGGCGGCTGGAGGTCTTCGACGGCATCCTGGCCGTCGAGAGCCCGGCGGGCGGTCCGACCCAGGTGACCATGGAGGTACGGTGCGCGTTGTCATCGCCGAGGATCTCGCCCTCCTCAGGGACGGCCTGACCAGGCTGTTCACAGCGCACGACTTCGAGGTGGCGGCGGCTGTCGGCGACGTCGAGGAGCTGACCCGGGTCCTGGAGACCGAGCAGGTGGACATCGCGGTGGTCGACGTGCGGATGCCGCCGACGTTCACCAACGAGGGCCTGGTCGCCGCGATCGACGCCCGGACCCGCCGGCCCGGCCTGCCGGTGCTGGTGCTGAGCCAGTACGTGGAGCAGCTGTACGCACGGGAGTTGCTGCGCTCGGGCGAGGGTGCGATCGGCTACCTGCTCAAGGACCGGGTCGGGAACGTGCCCGACTTCATCGACACGGTGCGGCAGGTGGCGGCCGGCGCGACGGTGCTCGATCCCAAGGTGGTGGCCGCGATGGTGACCCGGCTCGACGGCCGCGAGCCGCTCGCCCGGCTGACCGCACGTGAGCGCGAGGTGCTGTCCCTGATGGCCCAGGGCCGCTCCAACGCCGGGATCGCCGCGACCCTGTTCGTCACCGAGAACGCGGTGAGCAAGCACATCAACAGCATCTTCACCAAGCTCGACCTGCCGGCCGCCTCCGACGACAACCGCCGGGTCCTCGCGGTCCTGAAGTACCTGCGCGACCCGGAGTGACCGGGCCCCGCCGGGCCGCCGCCGCGCCGCGGTTCAGCGCTTCACCACCAGGCAGAACGGGTGCCCTGCCGGGTCGGTGAGGACGCGCCACCTGGCCTCGTCCGGCTGTTCGTCGGGCCGGCCGGCGCCCAGGGCCAGCAGCTCGGCCTCCGCCTCGTCCAGGTCGGCGGCGTCGAAGCACAGATGGAGCTGCTGCGGCACCTCCTGGCCCGGCCAGCGCGGCGGGCGGTATCCCTCGACCCGCTGGAAACCGAGGAAGAGCCCGTCCTCGCAGGTGACTCCGGCGAACTCCGCGTCCGACTTCGGGTGCGGTGCGAGGCCGGTGGCCTGCTGGTAGAACGCGGCCAGCGCGAGCGGGTCGGCGCAGTCGAGCGTGATAGCGGTCAGCTTCGTCAGGGGCGGCACGGTGACTCCGTTCGGGTCGGTGGGCGGGGGCCTTCGCGGGCCTTCCGCGGGGTCGGGCACGGCTGTTGAGGGTGGAGCGCGGGACACTGCCCGCCGGCGGTGAGCTGGTGACGGGGGGTGCACCTCACGGCTGGACGCCACATCGGGGCGGCCCGGGGCGTGGGGCAAGCACCGGACACCGTCCGCCGCGTCCAGGGGGACCTTCGGGTCTCACGGGTGTGCGGCGAGGATGCGGCGGATCGCCGCGCGGGTGAAGGCGCGGGACTGGTGGGCGCGGCGGACGCGTTGGGGGAGGGTCAGGGGGCGCGGGGTGGCGTAGCGGCGGGTGCGGATGTCGTCGACCAGGTCCTGGGGGGCGCCGAGTCCGGGCAGCAGGTCGAGGGCCTCGCCCTTGCTGATCAGGCGTCCGTCGGTGAGGGTGACGCGGGCGCGGGCGGCGGTGAGCGCGCCGAGGTCCACCCAGATGTCCTGGAGCCAGCGTCCGGGCCTGGCGGTGGCGGGCAGCCAGAACGTCCGCAGGTCGTGGCGGACGAACGCGGCCAGTTCCGCGTCGCTGGTCACCGGGAGCAGGACGCTGGGCGGCGGTCCGAACAGGGTCAGGTCGGCCGTGTGCAGCTCGCGCCGGCTGACCGGGGTCACCGGCCGCCGCATCAGCTCCTGGTGGGCCCACGTCAGATGGCGGACGTCCGCGTCGGCCAGCTCGCCGCGGACCATGTACGAGCAGTGCAGCTTCTCCGCCTGCGGGTCCGCGGCCGCCAGTTCACGGTGCAGGCCCGCCAGCCGTTGCCGCTGCGCGGCGTCGGCTGCGGAGCCGAGGACGGCGATCATGTCGAGGTCGCTGCGGCCGGGCTGGAAGTCCCCCAGCGCCAGGGACCCGTGGGCCCACAGGGCGTCCAGCGCGACGGTGTCGCGGATCCCGTCGAGAAAGCGGTCGAGCAGCGGCCGGACCTCGTCACGCATGGCGTCGACTATGGCACGGCCGCGGGCCGGCCGGGAGGGCGTCTCCCGGCCGGCCCGCGGTTCGAGGCCGGTTCGGACGGCCGTCAGGTGACCGTCCACACGAAGGTGGCCGAGCCCGTGGAGCCCGCGGTGTTCCGGGCGGTGACCGTCACCGTGAAGGTGCCCCTGCCCGTGGCCGCGCCGGTGAACCGGCCGGCCGGGCTGAGCGCGAGGCCCGGCGGCAGGCCGGTCGCGGTGTAGGCGGTCCCGGTCGCCGCGTCGGGGTCGAGGACCCAGTCGACCGCGCGGTGCAGCGGGCTGCTCATGCCGTACGGGTTCGGCACCGACAGCCGCGCCGCAGGACCCGCGGTCGTGCCCGCAGCGCCCTTGGCGGCGGTACCGGCCGCGGAAGTCGCCGGGGCCACCACTCCGTTGACGGTGGTCGGCACGGTGAGCGTCCCGGAGGCCGGCAGGTTGCGCGAGGAGTCCCCCAGCAGGATCTGGTAGCTGCCCGCCGCGGTGGTCCAGTTGCTGCCGGCGGTGTTCCAGTACGCCAGGTCGTGCGTGCTGACCGTGAACGTCAGCGTCTGCGACTGGCCCGGATCCAGCGTCACCCGCTGGAAGCCGCGCAACTGGTGCACCGGCTCACCGGTGGACGCCGGATCGCCGACGTACAGCTGGGCGACGTCCGTTCCGGCCCGCGTCCCGGTGTTGGTGACCGTCACGTGCACGGTCGAGGTGCCGCCGTTCAGCGCGCCCACCTGCAGGTTGCCGAAGCCGAACGTCGTGTACGACAGGCCGAACCCGAACGGGAAGAGCGGCGTGATGTTCTTGGCGTCGTACCACTTGTAGCCGACGTCCAGCCCCTCGCTGTACTGCACCTGCCCGTTGGTGCCCGGCCACTGCGCCGGGGTGTTCGCGGGCACGTCGGCCAGCGACTTGGGGAAGGTGACCGGCAGCTTGCCGGACGGGTTCACGTCGCCGAAGATCAGCGCCGCCATCGCGGTGCCGATCTGCTGGCCCGGATAGAAGGCCTCGAAGACGCCGGCGACCTGGCCCAGCCACGGCATGTTGATCGCCGCGTTGTTGTTCAGCACCACGATGGTGTGCGGGTTCGCCGCCGCGACCTGGGCGATCATGTCGTTCTGGCTGACCGAGCCGCCGCCGTTGTTCGGCAGGTCCAGCGTGGTGGTGTCGTGCTCCTCGTTGCCGTAGTTGTCCGACGCGTAGACGATCGCGACGTCGGAGGCGCGGGCGAGGTCCACCGCCGAGGCCAGGTTGGTCGCGTCGTTGTACTGCACGGTGGTGCCGGTGCCGGCGACCCGGTTCTGGATGCCGGTGATCGGCCACACCGTGCCGGGGCTGGTCACCGTGGCGCTGCCGCCGCCGATGGTCTGCACGCCCGCGCCGCCGTCCCAGCCGATCACCGCGATCGAGTGGGTGGTGGACGTGGACAGCGGCAGGATGCCGTTGTTCTTCAGCAGCACCGCGCCCTCCTCGGCGCCCTGCAGCGCGACCTGGGCGTGGGCCGGGGTGGTGACGGTGGCGTCCTTGGAGCCGCTGGGCGCCTTGTCGAACAGGCCGAAGGCGAAGAACTGGGTGAGCAGCCGGCTCACCATGGTGTCCAGCGTGGCCTGGCTGACCGTGCCGCCTGCGACCGCCTGCGCGAGGAAGTCGGCATAGAAGTACCCGTTGGGCATCTCCACCGTCAGACCCGCGTTCGCGGACTCCACCGTCGAGTGGGTGCCGCCCCAGTCGCTGGTGATGAAGCCGCCGAAGTTCGCCTGCTGGTAGAGCCCGGTGTTCATCAGGTCCGGGTTCTGGCACGCCGGCACGCTGTTGACCACGCTGTACGCGCACATCGCGGCCGCCGGCGAGCCCTGCTGCACCGCCGCCTGGAAGGCCGGCAGGTAGAGCTCCTGCAGGGTGCGCTTGTCGACGACGACCGTGCCCGCCGGGTTCTCGATGTTGTAGACGGCCACGTGCTTCATCTCGGCCATCACGCCCTGGCTCTGGATGCCGCGGATGTCGGCGGCGGCCATCTGCCCGTTGAGGTACGGGTCCTCGCTGAACGTCTCGAAGGACCGGCCCCAGCGCGGGTCGCGGACGATGTTCAGCGTCGGGCCGAGCGCCACCTGCACGCCCTTGCCCGCGAACTCCGCGCCGATCGCCGAGCCGTACTGCTGCTCCAGCGCGGTGTCCCAGGTCGCCGCCGAGGCGTTCGCGGACGGCATCTGCGTGACGCCGCCGAGGCCGTCACCGACGCCGTGCGGTCCGTCCTGCAGCCCGATGTCCGGGATGCACAGGGACGGGATGCCGGTGATGTTGCCGATGTACGGCGAGGAGTTGTTGTTGCCGTGCAGGATCGACACCTTCTGCGCGGTGGTCATCTGCGCCATGACCTGGGCGACGCGGGTGGCGACCGGCGCGGTGGAACCCACCCACGGGCAGTCGCCGTTGCCGCCGCCCGGCGGCGTGCCGGTGCCGCCCGGTGTGAGGAGGGTGAACTCCCACAGCGAGTAGCCGTACTGGGTGGCCCGCACCGTGCCGTACATCCGCACATAGCGGCCGGTGGCGTCGAAGCTCAGGTTCTCCGTGCCGCCCGCGCCGGTCGTCGTGGAGTACACGGTGTGCCAGTCGTTGGCGTTCCCGGTGTCGGAGACCTGGATCTGGTAGGCCTTCGCGTACGCCGTCTCCCAGTTCAGCTGCGCGCCGCACAGGGTCTGCGAGGAGCCGAGGTCGACCTGGAGCCACTGCGGGTCGGAGGCCGCGCTCGACCAGCGGGTGCCGGCGTTGCCGTCGAAGGCCGCGGAGGCCGGCGTGCCCGCGTTCTCGGTGGACGAGGCGGTGGCGGGCTTGCCCAGCGCGGCCGTGGTGGTGCCGCAGGTGGCCGGCGGGGTGCCGCCGCCCGAACCGCCGTAGACCTGGAACTCCCAGAGGGAGTAGCCCCATTGGGTGGCCCGCTGGGTGCCGTACATCCGCACGTACCGGCCGGAGCCGGACACCGCCAGGGTCTGGGTGCCGCCGGTGCCGGTCGTGGTCGAGTACAGCGTGTTCCACGTGGAACCGTCGGCGGACGCCTGGATCTGGAAGGCCGTCGCATACGCCGTCTCCCAGGTGAGCACGACCTGGGTGAGGGGCTGGCTGGACCCGAGGTCCACCTGGAGCCACTGCGGATCCGCGGCCAGGCTCGACCAGCGCGTCCCGGGATCGCCGTCCACGGCGGCGTTCGCCGTGAACGCGTCCTGCACCGAGGAGGCGGTGGCCGGCTTGCCCTGCGAGAGCAACGCCGGCGTGTCCGCGTGGGAGGACGTCGGCGCGAGTGAGAGGTAGACCGAGGCGATCATCGCCAGGGCGACCAGGAGGACGCCGTGGGGGGATCGTCGGAAACGTTTACGGTCAGGCAGGAGGTCGCGTGGGGTGACCCTCATGTCGTGGGCTCCTCTGTCGGAAGTCGGCTCCGGGTGGGGGGTGAACCGTGCGCTGTGGTGCTGAGAGCGCTCTCTGACCGACGAGATATGTACGCCCGCGCTGAGGGGGTGTCAACCGTTCTCACAACAGCGGGGCTGGTGGGAGCCTGACGCCATGCCAGAGGAGAAGAAGGAACGGATCAAGGTCGAGTTGGAGGGCGTCCCGGAGACGCTGCTGTGGAACCTGTACAACCGCGCCGCCGAGGCCCGGCGTCCCGGCTCCCGCGTGCTGGACGACCCGCGGGCCGTGGAGCTGGTGGACCGCATCGACTACCCCTTCGACCGGTTCGGCACCGCGGCCATGGCGCAGTGGCACGCGCTCCGGGTGCGTTGCCTGGACGACGAGGTGCGCCGGTTCCTCGCCGAACGCCCCGGCGGGACGGTGGTGGCGCTCGGGGAGGGCCTGGAGACGCAGTTCTGGCGGGTGGACGACGGCCGGGTGCGCTGGCTGACGGTCGATCTGCCGGAGACCGTCGCGGTCCGCGGGACCCTGCTGCCCGACGATCCGCCGCGCCGACGCAGCCTCGCCTGCTCCGCGCTGGACCTGCGCTGGATGGACGAGGTCGGGGAGGACGTGGCGGGCCGGGACGTGCTGGTCACCGCGCAGGGCCTGCTGATGTACCTGCCGGAGCGGGACGCCAAGGGCCTCGTCGCGGCCTGCGCCGAGCGGTTTCCCGGCGGGCGCTTCCTGTTCGACCCGC
>WRCZ01000188.1 GCA_009783685.1 Actinomycetes bacterium | reverse complement strand
TCGTAGTGCTGGACGAAGGCGCGCTCCTTGTCGCTCCAGCCGCGGTCCATGATCTGCTCGTAGACGGCGTCCCGGGCGGCACGCCACCTGTCCACGTCGGCGGGCCTGCGGAACGTCTCGGCCAGGCTCAGCCCGTGGTCGAAGGCCGCCCAGGACATCACCCGGCTGTAGGTGAAGTCCTGCCGCCCGCCGCGGGTCTCCCAGATGCCCTCGTCCGGCCGGTCCCAGTGGTCGGCCAGCCAGTCCAGCGTCCGGGCGAAGGCCTTCCAGCCCTGATAGGTGGCCTGCTGCCCGATCGTCCGGCCCTGGGACAGCGCGTAGACGGCCTCGCCGTAGATGTCCAGCTGGAGCTGGTCGGCCGCACCGTTGCCGATGCGCACGGGCGCCGAGCCGCGGTAGCCCTCGAAGTGGTCGAGGACCTCCTCCGGGAGGTCGGGGCTGCCGTCGATCCGGTACATGGTCTGCAGCGGCTCGTCGTCCTTGCCCGCGCGCTCGCGCAGCCGCGCGACCAGCCAGTGCACGAACGCGGTGGCCTCCTCCTCGAACCCGAGGGCGAGCATGGCCCCCACCGACAGCGAGCCGTCGCGCACCCAGGTGAACCGGTAGTCCCAGTTGCGCTCACCGCCCACCTGCTCGGGCAGGCCCGTGGTGGCCGCCGCGACCAGGGCGCCGGTCGGGGCGTACGTCAGCAGCTTGAGGGTGATCACCGAACGGTGCACCAACTCGGGCCAGCGGCCCCGGTACCGGGACTGGCGCAGCCAGCGCTGCCAGAAGTCGACGACCCCCGCCAGTTGCTCGGCCACCGAGTCCCGGGTGGGCGCGGGCGGCGCGTCCCCGCCGGGCGTGCACACCGTGAACACGGCGCCGCCGGACTCGCCGGCCGCCAGTCGCACGGTGCCGCGCACGTCGTCGCCGTCGCGCTCCAGCGGGAAGGTGGCCTGCAGGTGGGCGTCGATGCCCGGGGCGTGGAACAGCGCGCTGTGCTCCGAGACCTCGACCTCGTGCGCGGCGCGGGCGTAGTCGAAGCGGGGGCGGCACTCCAGGGTGAACTCGACGCTGCCCCGCACCGCGCGCACCACCCGGAAGAGGGTGTGCCGGTCGGTGACGGCGCCGGACCGCTCGGGCAGCATGAAGTCGACCACCTCGCCGACGCCGTCCGGTGACATGAACCGGGTCACCAGCACCGCGGTGTCGGGCAGGTAGAGCTGCCGGCACACCTGGTCCCGATCGTCCGGGCCCAGCCGGAAGTACCCGCCGCGGTCGTGGTCGAGCAGCGCGGCGAAGACGCTCGGCGAGTCGAAGCGCGGGGCGGCGAACCAGTCCACGACGCCCTGCGAGGAGACGAGCGCGGCGCTCTGCAGGTCGCCGACCAGGCCGTGGTCGGCGATCGGGGGGTAGCGGTCCATGGCTCCTCCGCGCGTTCGACGAGCCCCCCGCTCCCCCACTATCGGGCGGGCCTGCGGGCCCTGCCACACGGGCGCACCTCACTCGCAGGTCGCGCCGCGGCGGACGGGGGCCGGCCGCGCCACGCGGCCCTGCCGCCGGTCAGGGTGCGACGCGCGCGCGGACGTCGGTCATGAGGGTGTCCAGGAGGGCGATGAGGGTGGCCCGTTCGGCGGGCGGCAGGCCCGCGACGAGGGCGGCCTCGCGGCCGAGGACCGCGTCCACCGACCGCTCGATGAGGGCGTGGCCGGCGGGCGTGAGCCGGACCAGGACGGTACGGCGGCCGGTGGTCCCCGGCCCGCGCGTGACCAGCCCGTCGCGTTCGGCGCGGGCCACGCGTTGGGAGATCGCACCCGCGGTCACCAGCGTGCGGTCGGCGAGTGCGCGGGTGCTGAGGGTGTAGGGCGGGCCGGAGCGGCGGAGGACGGACAGCAGGTCGAGGGTGGCCGCGTCGATGCCGGCCTCGCGCAGGACCCGGTTGCGGTCGTCGGCGAACAGCTTGGCCAGGCGCCAGATGGGCGTGACGATCTCGATGGACGCGGTCGGGGTGCCCGGGCGCTCCCGCTGCCATGCGGCGGCGATCTCGGCGGCCGGCGTGCCGCCCGGGGTTCCGCCGGGCGGTTGTTCCCCGGGCGGGTCTCCCCCGGGCGGTGCGGCCTCGTCCGCGGCCTCCTCGGTCATGCGCTGCCCTCCTCGCCGGCTGCTATGTTTAGGTCTAAACGTACACCGGCTCGGCAGGCAGCAGTGAACGGAGGAGCCTTGTCCCGCACCGTGCTCGTCACCGGAGGCACCAGCGGCATCGGCCGCGCGGTGGCCGAACGGTTCGCCGCCGACGGCGCCGGGGTCGTCGTCACCGGCCGTCACCAGGACACCGTGGAGCGGACCGCCAAGGAGCTGGGGGTGCGGGGCTTCGTGTGCGACGCCTCCGACCCGGCGCAGGCCGGGGCGCTCGCCGAGCGACTGGAGTCGCTGGACGTCCTGGTCAACGCGGCCGGCGGGTTGCCCGGTCCCGGAGGCGGCGGAGGGTCGGCGCTGGACCGGGTGCTCGCCCAGTGGCAGGCGAGCCTCGCGCAGAACCTGCTCACCGCGGTGCTCACCACGACGGCCGTCCAGGACCGCTTCACCGGGGACGGCCGCGTGATCAGCATCGGCTCGATCGGCGCCGAGCGCCGCGGCGGTTCGTACGGCGCGGCGAAGGCCGCGCTGGCGGCCTGGAACGCCGCCCTCTCCGCCGACCTCGCACCCCGCGGCGTGACCTGCAACGTCATCTCCGCCGGGTACATCGCCGGCACCAACTTCTTCCAGGGCGGCATGACCGGTGAACGCCATCGCACGCTGGTGGACGAGACCCACGACAAGCGGCCGGGCACGGTGGACGACATCGCGGCGACCGCGTACTTCCTCGCCTCCCCCGGCGCCCGCCACATCACCGGCCAGACGCTCCACGTCAACGGCGGCGCCTTCACCACGCGCTAGGCCCTTACGGCGGGTCCGGGCCGGATCTCCAGGCCGGGAACCCTGCCTCGGCCTCCCCAGAGCTCCTGCCACAACTCCCCTCGGGCGAAGGGGCGTTCACAGCCAGGTCGTCGCCAGCCAGGCGCTGGCGACGGCGGCGGTGAAGACAGCGGCGTTGAGGGCGACATCGCGTTCGCCGCGGGAGAGGTGGAGCGCGGTGGCACCGATCTGCAACATGGCGAAGCCGACGGCCGCGGCCAGCGCGAGGCCCGGCGCGACGCCGGTGAGCGGCGGGAGGACGAGCCCGGCCGCGCCGAGCAGTTCGACGGCGCCGATGGCCCGCACCGCGGGCATCGGCGTGCTCTCCACCCAGCCCATCATCGGCAGCAGTTGCTCGCGGGTGCGCACCGCCTTCAGCCCGCCCGCGTAGACGGAGAACAGGGCGAGCAGTCCGGCGACGATCCAGTAGGCGACGTTCATACCGCCGATTCCACCGGCAGGACACCTCGGGTGTCCAAGACCCGTTGGGCAGCGCCGATACCCCACGGGTATCGTGGCCGCATGGAGTTGCGGACGCTGCGCTACTTCGTGGCCGTCGCCGAGGAGCGCCACTTCGGGCGGGCCGCCGCGCGGCTGCACATGAGCCAGCCGCCGCTGAGCCGGGCGATCAGGAGCCTGGAGGCCGAGGTCGGCGCCGCGCTGTTCGACCGCTCGCCGTCCGGGGTGCGGCTCACCGCGGTCGGCACGGTACTGCTCGCCGAGGCACGCACCCTGCTCGACCAGGCCGACCGGCTCCGGGTCAAGGTGGCGGCGGCCGCCGGCACCGCGACCCTCACCGTCGGCCTGCTGGGCGACAGTGCCGACCCGGACGTGGCCCGGCTCGCCGCCGCCTACCGCCGGCGGCACCCGCACGTCGAGGTCCGCATTCGCGAGACCGATCTGACCGATCCCACCTGCGGGTTGCACGCCGGGCTCGTGGATGTCGCCCTGACCCGGGGTCCGTTCGACGAGACCGGCCTGGCCGTGCGGGAGTTGCGGGCCGATCCGGTGGGCGCGCTGCTGCGGGCCGACGATCCGCTGGCCGGGCGCACCGGCCTGCGGCTCGCCGACCTCGCCGGCCGCCGCTGGTTCCGCTTCCCGCCCGGTACCGATCCGCATTGGCAGGCGTACTGGAACGGCGGGGAGCCGCGCGAGGGCCCGGTGGTGCGGGCCGTCCAGGAGTGCCGGCAGGCGGTGCTGTGGAACGGCACCGTCGGCATCACGCTCCTGGGCCACCGCCCGCCGCGCGGGCTCACGGTGGTGCCGCTCGCCGACATGCCGCCGAGCCGGGTGGTGGCCGCGTGGAACGAGGGCGATGCCAATCCGCTGATCCGCTCGTTCGCCGAGGCCGCCGCCGCGGCCTACCGCGGCAGCGGGAACTGACAGGCGGTCAGGGGATCCGGCGTCACCGGTGGCTCAGCACGTTGACCACCCGGCCGCTGGGGTCGCGGACGAAGAACCGGCGCACGCCCCACTCCTCGTCGTGGAGCTCGTACACGATCTCCGCGCCGCTCCCCCGCACGGCCGCGTACACCGCGTCCACGTCGTCCACCTCCACGCTCATGTCGGGCGTGACGGGCCCGGTCCTGTCCGCGGTCATCAGGCTGACCTGGGCACCGGGGACGGTGGTGGAGGCCAGGGTCATGATCCAGCCGTGGTTCATGACCTCCTGGAAGCCGAGCCGGGCGTAGAACTCCCGGCTCTCCTCCCAGGTGTCCGTCGGAATGTTCGGAACGACACGGCGCACGGTCAACGCGGGCTCCCTGGGCCGGGCTCGGACGGGGACGCCGCGATCCTCCCACGGCCTGCCCCGTACGGCCCGGACCACGGGTCTGCCGGAGCTCAGTCCCGCACGGCGTACGCCCCGGCGGCGATGTCCTCCAGGAGCGTCGGGCCGGTCGGCGTCCAGCCGAGCAGGGCCCGTGTGGCGTCGTTCGACGCGGTGATGTCCATGCCGAAGAAGGCGCCGATCCAGCCGAAGTGCGCCTCGGCGTCTTCCGGCGCGACCGAGGCGGCCGGCACCCCGAGGTACGCGCCGAGGGCGGCCGCGATGTCACGGGAGGGGATGCCGGTCTCGCCGACGGCGTGCACCCGCGACCCGGCGGGCGCCTTCTCCAGGGCGAGCCGCACCAGCCGCGCGGCGTCGCTGCGGTGCACGGCGGCCCAGCGCGTCGAGCCGTCGCCGATGTACCCGGCCGTGCCGTGCTCCTTCGCGATCTGCGCCAGCCGCGCGGTGAAGCCGTGGTCGCCCATGCCGTGCACGGTCGGGGAGAACCGCAGCGCGACCGGCCGCACGCCCCGTTCGGCGTACGACAGGGCGAGGTTCTCGCTGCCGCCGCGCATGGAGTCGGCGCCGTGGAACGGCGAGGGGTCGTCCTCGGTGAGCGGGCGCCCGGTGACGCCCGACGCCAGCCCGGAGGCGAGCAGGAACGGCCGGCCGCTGCCCTCCAGGACGTCGAGCATGCGCTGCACGGCGCCGTGCTCGCTGCGCCCGGCGCCCGCATAGTCGGAGAAGTCGTGCTTGAAGGCGAGGTGGATGACGCCTTCGGCCGCCGAGGCCGCGGCGGCCAGGCCCTCGACGTCGTCGAGGTCGCCGCGGTGGGCGGTGGCGCCCTTGGCCTCGAGTGCGGCGGCCGCCTCGTCGGAGCGGGCGAGGCCGACGACCTTGTGGCCGTGGGCGAGGAGTTCGTCGGTGACCGCCGAGCCGATCCAGCCGGAGGCGCCGGTGACGAAGACGTGCATGACGGGTGTCCTTCCACGTATGACAGTGACTGACATCAACGGTACATGATGATGTCAGCGGCTGCCATCGCTACACTCGTCCGCATGGGTCGCTGGGAGCCGGACGCGCGGGGGCGGATGATCCGCGCCGCGATGGACCTCTTCGCCGAGCGAGGCTTCGAGCAGACCACCGCGGGCGACATCGCCGAGAGCGCCGGCGTCACCGAGCGCACCTTCTTCCGGCACTTCGCCGACAAGCGCGAGGTCCTGTTCGACGGTTCCGCCACCCTGGAGCGCACGACGCACGACGCGATCCTGGCCGCCCCTGACGAGATGTCGCCGCTCGAGGCGGCACTGACCGGCATCGTCGCGGGCGGCGGGCTGCTGGAGCAGCGCCGCGAGCACGCCGTCCGCCGCTCCCGGATCGTCGCGGCCCATCCGAGCCTCCAGGAGCGCGAGCTGCTCAAGCTGGCGGCGATGACCGAGTCGACGGCGAAGGCGCTGCACGAGCGGGGCGTGGCCGAGCCCGCCGCCAGCCTGGCCGCGCACTCCGCGGTGACCGTCTTCCACGTCGCGTTCGCCCGCTGGA
Source organism: Actinomycetes bacterium (assembly GCA_009783685.1). Lineage (GTDB taxonomy): Bacteria > Actinomycetota > Actinomycetes > Streptomycetales > Streptomycetaceae > Actinacidiphila. The sequence goes on along the minus strand of WRCZ01000188.1, from coordinate 3,793 downwards.
TCGCGGCGCAGGACGACGACGCGGCACAGAGCGACGACGCGGCGCACGGCGAGGAGCGGGACACCGAGGCTCCGCCGAGCTTCGTCGACTGCGTCGCGGACACCGCGGCGGCACTGCGCGCCCTCACCTGACGACCGCCGGCCCCGCGTCGGGAGCCCTCTGCAGGACCGGACCGGGACCGGTCAGGATTCGAGAAGCCCTCGCGCACCACCGCTGACTAGCGTGAACGTCATGAACACCATCGACTCCGTCACCCTCGAAGTTCCCGACCCCGCCGCCGTCGCCGACTTCTACAGCTCCGCTCTCGGCGTGGACAAGCAGGTGCGCCTGCGGGCCTCGCAGGCCCCTTCGGACGGCTTCCGCGGCTTCACCCTGTCCCTGGTCGTGTCCCGTCCCGCCACCGTCGACGGCTTCGTCGACGCCGCGGTCGACGCCGGCGCCACCACGCTCAAGCCCGTCTCGAAGTCCCTCTGGGGCTACGGCGGCGTCGTCCAGGCGCCGGACGGGACGATCTGGAAGGTGGCCACCTCCGCGAAGAAGGACAACGGCCCGGCCACCGGGGAGTTCGACCAGCTGGTGCTGCTGCTGGGCGCCGAGGACGTCCTGGCCAGCAAGAAGTTCTACGTCGAGCGCGGGCTGTCCGTGGCGAGGAGCTTCGGCCGCAAGTACGTCGAGTTCGCGCTCCCCGACAGCCCGGTGGGACTCGGGCTGTACGGGCGCAAGGGACTGGCCAAGGACGCCGGCGTCTCCCCCGAGGGCAGCGGCTCGCACCGCATCTCCATCAGCGGCGCGTCCGGACCCTTCACCGACCCGGACGGCTTCGCGTGGGAGACCCCCGGCTCCGAGAACTGACCCCGCCCGCCCCGAGGAAGGGACCTCCCGTGTGCCACCCCGCGTACAGGCGCGCGCTCGTGTTCGCCCAGCATCTGAAGGATCTCGCGCGGCTGCGCCGCGTCCGTGACCGGATCGACCGGGAGTACGCCGTGCCGCTCGACGTCGAGGCGCTGGCCCGCGCCGCCGGCGTGACGGCGGCGCATCTCAGCCGGCAGTTCCGGCTGGCCTACGGCGAGGCCCCGCACGGCTACGTCATGACCCGCCGGGTCGAGCGCGCGACGGTGCTGCTGCGGCAGGGCAGCGCCGGCGCCGCCGACGTGCACCGCGCCGTCGGGTGCCCGTCCCCGGACGCGTTCCGCACCCGCTTCACCGCGTGGGCCGGCATACCGCCCGACGCCTACGCGGCGCGGGCGGCGACCGGCGCGGGGCGGGCGCACGCGGTCCTGGGCGCCGGGCCGGCGGCCGGACCGGTCAGGATTCGAGAAGCGCAGGTCCCCGAGCCGCAGCTAGCGTGAGAGCCATGGACATCACGATTCACACCAGCGTTCTCCCGCACGACGACCCCGACGCCTCCGTGGCCTTCTACCGCGACGTCCTCGGCTTCGAGGTCCGCACCGACGTGGGGTCCGGCAAGATGCGCTGGATCACGGTCGGCCCGGCCGGCCAGCCCAGCACGTCCCTCCTGCTGGCGCCGCCCGCCGCGGACCCGGGGGTCACCGAGGACGAGCGGCGCATGATCGCCGAGATGATGGCCAAGGGCACCTACGGATGGATCCTGCTGGCCACCAAGGACCTCGACGCGACCTTCGCGCAGGTGCAGGCCGCGGACGCCGAGGTCGTCCAGGAACCGACCCGGCACCCGTACGGCATCCGGGACTGCGCGTTCCGCGACCCGGCCGGCAACCTGGTCCGCATCCAGGAACTCGCCTGACCCGCCCCCCTGTTCCCGCCCGGCCGGCCCGGGCGGAGTGCCCGGCGCCCCGGTGGAGGGGCGGAGCGCCGGGCACGGGAAGGGCCCAACTCCAGCTGAGGCCGTAGCTGTTGGTGACGAAGTCCGCGCCGCCGGGCGGCGAGGTGATCTCGTAACCGCAGCCGACACGCCGTCAGCGGGCCCCCATCCGCGCGGTATTGACGTGCTCACGTCGCGCTGGCACTCTGCCTCGGCAGAATCGATCGCCACCGACGGCGCCGGCCGGCACCCCCGGTCCCGCCACCGCCCCGCCCAGCCCCGCTCCGCCCACCCGCGTCCGTGGAGGCTCGTGCATGAGTGCGCGCACCGCGATGTCCCCGCTGCACCGGCCCGCCCGCCTGGCCCGTGCCGCCGCCGCTCTCGTCCTGTCGTTCGGCGCGCTGGCCACCGGCGCGGCGCACGCGGCGTCCGCCTCGCCGGCACCGTCCGCGTCGACTTCCGGGAGCCGCGTCGACTTCCACAAGTGGACCACCCAGGCCGACTTCGCGGCGGGCACCGCCGCCGGGGTCGAGCAACTGGCCGGCGATCGCGTGGGGATCGACCTCTCCGCCGCCGTCGGCACCCTCAAGTACAAGGACGCGTACCTGCACACCACGAAGACCTACGACTACGCCACCTGGACCTCGCCCGCCCGCGCCCTGCCGTTCGGCGCCACCGAGATCGTCCCGTCGTGGAACGCCCAGACGCCCGCGGGCACCTGGCTCAAGGTCGAGGTGAACGCCACGATGGAGGACGGCGCCCGCACCGGGTGGCTGGACATGGGCCACTGGGCCGCCCTCGACACCGACATCGCGCGGACGTCGGTGAGTCCGAGCGCCGCCCCGTACGGGCGGGTCGACACCGACACGTTCAACGCGTCGGCCGGACACAGCGTCCAGGCCTACCAGTTGCGGGCGACGCTGTACCGCCTCACCGGCACCACCGCCACCCCGCGGCTGTGGCAACTCGCCGCGTTCGCCTCGCTCGTCCCCGCCCGCTCCTCCGTGCCGGCCAGCCCGCCCGGCGGTGCCGAGGGCGTCGAACTGGCCGTGCCCCGCTACTCGCAGCAGATCCACGCGGGTGAGTACAAGCAGTACGGCGGCGGCGGTGACGCCTGGTGCAGCCCGACCTCCAACGAGATGATCGACGAGTTCTGGGGCGCGGGACCGACCGCGGCCGACCTGGCCTGGGTGGACCCCACGTTCGCGGACCCCAGCGTCGACTACGCCGCCCGCGAGACCTACGACTACCGCTACCAGGGCACCGGCAACTGGCCGTTCAACGCCGGCTATGCCTCCCACTTCGGACTCGACGCCGAGATCGTCCAGTTGCCCAGCGCCGACGACCTCGAGCAACTGGTCGCGGCCGGCATCCCGGTGGCCATCTCCGTGGCCTTCGACAACGGCGAACTGACCGGTTCCGGCTACGGCACCGCCGGCCACCTCATGGTCGTCATCGGCTTCACGTCGAACGGCGACTTCATCGTCGACGACCCGTTCTCGGCGTCCGACGCCCAGGTCCGCCACGTCTACGCACGCGCCCAGTTGGAGAACATCTGGCTGCGCACCTACTGGACCAGGGCCGACGGCACGACCGGCTACGGCTCGGGCGGCGTCGCCTATGTCATCACCCCGCACGACAAGGCGCTGCCCCCGGTCCTGGATCCGGCGAACCCGACCTGGTAGCAGCACGGCGGGCAGCGGCCCGCACCCGTCAGTCCAGGCAGAACTCGTTCCCCTCCGGGTCCGTCATCACGATGAAGCCGGCGCTCAGCGGAGGGGCGGGCTCGTGGCGCCGCACCCGCGCCGCCCCCAGCGCGACGAGCCGGTCGCACTCGGCCTCCAGCGCCGCCATCCGCGTGTCGCCCGCGAGCCCGGGAGCCGCCCGGACGTCGAGGTGGACGCGATTCTTGGCGGTCTTGCCCTCCGGCACCTGCTGGAAGAACACCCGCGGGCCGCGCCCGTCCGGGTCCTCGATCGCCGACCGGCTGTTGCGCTGCTCCTCCGGCAC
>WRCZ01000187.1 GCA_009783685.1 Actinomycetes bacterium | reverse complement strand
GCTGGCGGCCGCCCGGGAGGCCGGGGCCGGCCACGACAGGACCACGGTGGTGGACCTGCTCACTGCGCTGGCCGGCGGTTCCGGCGGGGAATAGCGCCACGAGGACCTCGGTTGCCCTGATTGAGTATTCAAGTACCTTGGGTGAGGTACCCGGCGCCGAGCGAAGCGCCGTCGTGTGGCGGGAAGTGGGAGAGCCGTGAAGGTCGAGATCTACAGCGACATCGCCTGTCCGTGGTGCTACGTGGGCAAGGCCCGCTTCGAGCGGGCGCTGACGGCGTTCCCGCAGGCGGACTCGGTCGAGGTCGTCTACCGGCCGTTCCAGCTCGACCCCGGGGCCCCGCTGGAGCCGCGCGGGCACCGCGAGGTGCTGGCGCAGAAGTACGGCCCCCAGGCGGTGGCCATGGACGACCGGGTGACGCAGCTCGGGGCGGCCGAGGGCATCACCTTCGACTTCGACACCGTGGTGGAGAACAACTCGCTGCTCGCCCACCGGCTGCTGCGGTTCGCCCTGGACACCTACGGTCCCGAGGCGCAGGCCCGGCTCAAGGGCCGGCTGATGGCCGGGCACTTCGGCGAGGGCCTGGACATCGGCGACCGCGCGCAGCTGGCCGACGCCGCTGCCGCCGCGGGTCTGGACCGGGCGGCCGTCACCGCCTTCCTGGACACCGACGACCTGCGGGCCGAGGTCCAGGCGGACATCGACGAGGCCCACCAGCTGGGCATCTCCGCGGTGCCGACCTTCGTCTTCGAGGGCCAGTGGGCGGTGCAGGGCGGCCAGGAGACCTCGACGTTCCTGCGGGTGCTGGAGCAGGTCGCCCAGCAGACCGCGGCCGAGCAGGACACGGGCGCGGACACCGGGCCCGATGCCGACCCCGACGCCGCGGCCTGCGCCGACGGCGTCTGCGAGGTGCCGCCGCCCTCCGCGCACTGACCCCTGGCGTCAAACGGCCGGTCCCGGAAGGGGCCGGCCGTTCGTGCGTGCGGGCGCCGCGCAGGCCCGCGCCTTCCCGTACGACCGCGGTCAGTTGCAGGTGATGACGGAGTCGGCCCAGTCGGACAGGTTCGCCGCGTGCAGACCGCGCCCGGCGGGGTCGACCACCAGCCGCAGCGTCGAGAATCCCTTGAGGCCGACGTGCACCGGCACCGCGGGATCCCCGGCGCGCACCGGGCCCGAGGACCACAGTTCGGTGTCGTCGCCGTAGACGGAGAAGGTGACCGCGGCCGCGAACAGCCGCGTGATGTCGTCCACCCCGGCCTGGGCGTCGTACGCCGTGCAGGCCCGGTTGAGGTCGATGGTCACCGACGACGGCGCGTGCACGGTGATGCCGTGCTGGTACTCGACGCCGCCGATGCTCAGTCCGGAGCGGCCCCACCACCAGCCGCGCCCGCCGGTCCTGCGGATGGTCGGCTCGGTGGCGCCGTCTCCCGGCCGGCCGACCGGCAGCGCGTCGACCTGGTAGGCCGGGGGCGGCGGTGTCGGCGTGGGGGTGGGCGTCGCCGAAGGCGTCGGGGTGGGTGGCGGAGTCGGGGTCGGCGTGGGCGTGGGGGTCGGCTTGGGCGACGGCTTCGGCGGGGGAGGCGGTGCCGGAGTCGTGGCGGCCGGCGTGGGCTTCGGCGCGGGTGAGGGCGCCGCCGGCGGGGGCACCACGGCCGGCTTCCTCGACGGCGAGGGCTTCGGCGCGGGCGGCGGCGCGACGGTCGCCACCGGGGCCGTCGTCGGCGGCAGGGCCTTGGGGGCCGGTGCCGGGTGCCCGTCGCCGCCGGTCAGCGCGAACGCCAGCGCGGTGGCGGCCGCGGCGACCACCACGGCCGCCGCGATGCCGGCCTTCACCGGCGCGCCGAGCCCCTCGCCGGCCGCCGCGCCGCCGGCCGCTCCCGCACTGCCGCCGGAGCCGGAGGCCGCCGCCGCGGCACCGCCCGCGGCGCCCGCCGCGACGGCTCCGCCGGCCACCACCGCGCCCGCGGACTTCGCCGCGTAGACGGCGGCGAACCAGCCGATGTAGGCGACGGGAAGCAGGCCCTTGAGCGCGGAGTTGAGGTCGGCCAGCTCCAGCGAGGCCTCGGTGCAGCGGGAGCAGTCCTTCAGGTGCCGGTTCAGCTCCCGGTCGGCCCGCACCCGCAGGCCGCCGCGGGCATGCGCGCCGAGCCGGTCGGCGAACCGCGCGCACTCGCCCTCGGCGGTGAGGCTGGAGCTCACATGGGCCTGCAGGTACGCCTGGCGCAGTCCCTCCCGGGCGCGGTGGGCGAGGACGGCGGTGGCGTTCGGGGTCAGGCCGAGCAGCGGCGCGACGGTGCTCGGCGACTCGTCCTCGACCGCGGTGTGCCACAGCACGGTCTGCCAGCGCTCGGGCAGGGTGCGGAACGCGCGGACGGCCAGGCTCTGTTCGGCCTGGTGCATGGCGCGCACGTCCGCGCCGAGTTCCGCGGTGTCCTCGGTGGCGGCGGCGCCCGCCGAGGTGACCGCGAACACCGCGAAGTCCTCGACGAGGTGCTCGCGCTTGGCGGACGTGCCCCAGGTCGCCGCGACCCTGCGGACGGTGGTCAGCAGGTAGGCGCGCACGGCCGACTCGGGGCCGCTGCCGCCGCGGATCGCCTGGAGGGTGCGGGCGAACACCTCGCCGGTCAGATCCTCGGCGGTGTGGGCGTCGCGGCAGCACGTCCTGGCATAGCGGCGTACCGATTCTGCATGCCGCCGGTACAGCTCCTCGTAGGCGCTGTCCCGGCCGGCGCGGACCAGGTCCACCAGCTCCGCGTCGGACAGCGCGGCCCGGCCTTCCGCGGTGTCGGGGTCGGGCGCCGGGTGCCCGCTCGGGCGCTCGTCGTCGACGTCGTCCCGGGGCGGCCCCGCGGGTGCGGGAACGGTGGGCCCGGACGCGGCCGGCTCGGGTCGCGCGACGGGGTCACGCTGTCCGGGCACCCGGCGCGACGGCAGTTCCTCACCGGTCTCCGGCCCCGCTGCGGGTCCGCCGGACTCCCCGTTCGCCTCATCCACGGGAGCAAGGGTGGCACACCGCGATCAGCCGACGTCATGGAGTGCCGAACAACCACCCGTCCGTGCGGAAAGCGTTCACAGATCCTCCACGTTCGGGCCTCCCGGGCGCCGAGCGCCGGCCCGTTCCCGGGCCGAATCCGCGCGCGGACGACGGCGCCGTGCCCCCGTGGACCATGCGGTCCCGGAGACGCGGCGTCGTCCGATCATCGGCCGGCGGGCCGGCCGCACGGCTCAGGTCGGGTCGCCCGCAGGCTGCCGGCCGGGGCCGTCGGCGGTCACCCGGTGCGCCGTGTGCTCCGCCGCCCGGTCGCGGTCCGCGGGCCCGGCTCCGAGCCGCTCGCCGGGCCGGGACCGCAGCCCCTCCAGCAGGATGTCCAGCAGCCGGTCGGAGGCCGCCGCCTGCTGGGCGGCGTCCGGCAGCGGCGGCGCCGCGGTGGCGATCACCAGCAGCACGTCCGCCACCGACACGTCGCCGCGCAGTTCGCCCGACTCGCGTGCCCGGTCGACCAGCTGGCCGACCACGTCGAGGAGGGCCGGTACCCCGCCCGCGTCGCGGGCCGGTCCCGCGATGGCGGCCGTGGTGCGGTCGCCCGGAGCCGCCGCCGCGCGGGTGCGCTGCTGCGGCACGCGGGCCGGTTCGTCCGCGAGGCCCGGGCTGCCCTGGACGCGCAGGACCTGGGGCGGCAGCAGCCGCCCCGCGCCCGAGGCGGCCGAGGTGCGCAGGAAGCGGGCGAGCGCGGACCACGCCTCGTCCTCCTGGCCGAGTGCGGTACGGGCCTGCTCGGTGAGCCGGGCCGTCTCCTCCTCGGCGATCCGCCGGACGAGGACGTCCTTGCTCGGGAAGCGGCGGTAGACGGTGCCCACGCCGACCCGCGCCCGGCGGGCGACGTCCTCCATGGGCGCGCCGTAGCCGAGCTCGCCGAACACCTCCCGCGCGGCGCGCAGGACGTGCTCGAGGTTGCGCTGTGCGTCGACGCGCAGCGGGGCCGGACGGCCGGAACCGCCGTGGCCGTGAGAACCCGCTGTTGCGGTGCGCTGTGAGTCCTGAATGTGCATATCCCATCCCCCGGAAATCCGTAAGTCTCCCCCCGGAGACTCCCCACCCATTACGAAGATCGCTACGCGTAACGCGTAGTACTACGAGATACGAACATAGTTGAGGCCGCGTCAATAAAGAAGGGGGCGTTTCGGCTCCCGGGGGCTCCCGCCGCCCCGCGGGCGCCCCCGCCGGGCGCCGCCCGCCGTCCCTCGATCGGGGCGCCCGAACGGGCGCCGGGGGATGGTCCTGCGGTGCACGCTTTGCCCGGTGATGGGTGCACCGTGGCACCCCCCGAGGCCGGGAAATCCCGCAATCGGTGCCGTCCGGCCTGTGGACAAACGCCACCCGGCCATTGCCTCATGGAGCAATGACGGAGTCGGTAGCTTTGGCCAAAGGAAGCACGCCGCGCATTCTCGTGGTCGGCGGCGGCTATGTGGGGATGTACACCGCCCTGCGCCTGCAGCGGAGGCTCAAGCGCGACGAGGCGGAGATCGTCGTCGTCGAACCGCAGCCGTACATGACCTACCAGCCGTTCCTGCCCGAGGCCGCGGCCGGCTCGATCTCCCCGCGGCACGTCGTGGTGCCGCTGCGCCGGGTGCTGCCGAAGTGCCGGATCGTCGTGGGCGAGGCCCGCGACATCGACCACGAGCGGCGCACCGCCACCGTCACCACGCTCGCCACCGCCGAGGGCGGGGAGACCCTGGAGATCCCCTACGACCAGCTCGTGCTGGCCCCCGGCTCGGTCTCGCGCACCCTGCCCGTCCCCGGCCTCGCGGACCACGGCATCGGCTTCAAGACCGTCGAGGAGGCCATCGGGCTGCGCAACCACGTGCTGGAGCAGCTCGACATCGCCTCCTCCACCCGCGACGCCGAGGTCCGCGAGGCCGCGCTGACCTTCGTCTTCGTCGGCGGCGGCTACGCGGGCGTCGAGGCGCTGGCCGAGCTGGAGAACATGGCCCGCTACGCCGTGCGCTACTACCACAACGTCCGCGCCGAGGACATGAAGTGGGTGCTGGTCGAGGCGACCGGACGGATCCTCCCCGAGGTCGGCGAGGAGCTCGGCAAGTACGCGGTGCGCGAGCTGCGCGGCCGCAACATCGAGGTCCACCTGGAGACCCGCCTGGAGTCGTGCGAGCACCGCATCGCCGTGCTGTCCGACGGGTCCCGGCTGCCGACCAGGACCCTGGTGTGGACCGCGGGCGTCAAGCCCGCTCCCGTGCTGGCCGCCTCCGGGCTGCCGCTGTCCCCCCGCGGACGGCTGGTCGCCGAGGCCACGCTGCGCGTCGCCGGCACCGACGGCGCCTGGTCGGCCGGCGACGCAGCCGCCGTGCCCGACCTGACCGCGGAGAATCCCGGTACCGAGTGCGCCCCCAACGCCCAGCACGCGGTACGGCAGGCCAAGGTGCTGGCCGACAACCTCGCCGCCGCACTGCGCGGGCAGCCGCTCGCCGAGTACCGGCACAAGCACGTCGGCTCGGTGGCCTCGCTGGGCCTGCACGAAGGCGTCGCCCTGCTGTACGGGCGCAAGATCAAGGGCTACCGCGCGTGGCTCATCCACCGGGCGTACCACCTCAGCCGGGTGCCGACCTTCAACCGCAAGGCCCGGGTGCTCGCCGAGTGGGTGCTCGCCGGGCTGTTCAAACGGGAGATCGTCTCCCTCGGCTCGCTGGAGCACCCACGCGCCGAGTTCGAGGCGGCCGCCGGCGACCACGGCCCCCGTTCCGACACCCGGTGACGCCGCTCGCCGCCCCGCAGGGCCTGCGGCGATTCCCCCCTGGGGCCACGTTCGGTCACACTGGGCGGGTGACCACGCGTGCAGCAGCACTGGCAAACAGTGACACATACGAGGAATCGGACGTTTGAACCTTACGCGCTGGAGCGCCCGGCTCCCCGGAACACAGCGACGCAGCGCCGTCCCCGCGGCCCGCGCCAAGACCGGCGACCCCGCGGGCACCCCCGCCCCGGGGCGCGCCGTCGTCGGCGGCGCACGCCCCGACGCCGCCCGGGCCGCCGACGCCGGCGGCCCCACCACCGATGACTTCGCCCAGGTCACAGGCGCCCCCTCGGTCCCGGACGTGCTCACCCGCCTCCCCGCGCTCATCGCGGTGATGCACGGCCCCGCCCACCGCGTCGGCTTCGTCAACGACGCGTACACCGAGGTCTTCGGCCCCCGCGCGACCGGAGCGCCGGCCCGCGAGGCCCTGCCCGAACTCGACGAGCTCGGCCTGCTCCCGCTGATGGACCAGGTCCGCCGCAGTGGCAAGCCGCGCACCGTGAAGGCCCGCAAGGTCACCCACGGCGACGGTCCCGCCGTCACCCGTCAGGGTTACTTCACCTTCACCTGCACGCCCGTCGACGCCGACGACCCCGACCCCGAACGCCGCGGTGTCCTGATGTTCGCCGCCGACGTCACCGATCAGGTGCAGTCCGCCGAGCGGCTGCGGGAGAGCGAGCGGCGCCTGCACGAGACCGCCGTCACCCTCCAGCGCAGCCTGCTCCCGCAGGAGCTCGAACAGCCCGACGACCTGCGGGTGGCCGCCACCTACCAGCCCGGCGGGACCGACGCCGCGGTCGGCGGCGACTGGTACGACGTCATCACCCTCGGCGCCGGCCGCACCGCACTGGTCATCGGCGACGTCATGGGCCGCGGGGTGCGCGCCGCCGCCGTCATGGGCCAGCTGCGCACCGCGGTCCGCGCCTACGCCCGGCTGGACCTGCCCCCGCACGAGGTCATCCAGCTGCTCGACGGGCTCGCCTCCGAGATCGACGCCACCCAGATCGCCACCTGCGTCTACGCCGTCCACGACCCGAGCGAGGGCCGGCTGTCCTACGCCAGCGCCGGCCACCTGCCCATCGTCATCCGCGACCCCGACGGCACGGTCCGCCGCGCCGACGAGCCGACCGGCCCGCCGCTGGGCACAGGCGGCTGGATCCACACCTCCGGCAGCATCCCGCTCGGCCCCGGCTGCACCGCCGTCCTCTACACCGACGGGCTGGTCGAGCGCCGCGACCAGGACATCGACGACGGCATCGCCGCACTGACCCAGGCCCTGGCCGGAGCCACCGGATCGCCGCAGGTCGTCTGCGACCGCCTGCTGCGCTCCCTCGGCGTCACCTCCGAGCACGACGACGACGTGGCCGTGCTGGTGCTGCAGTACCCCGACCACACCGGGGGCGACGCCGAGCTGTTCCGCAACGCCTCCCTCGACCTGCTCGGCGGCATCGAGGCGGCGCCGCGCGCCCGCGCCTTCGCCTCCGGGGTGCTCGCCTCCTGGCGCTTCCCCGTCGAACTGCGCGACCTGGGCGTGCTGGCCGCCAGCGAACTCGTCGCCAACTCGCTCAAGCACGGCCACCCGCCGATGCGGCTGCGGCTGCGCCGCACCGACCGGCGGCTGATCATCGAGGTCACCGACGGGGACGAGCATCTGCCGCGCCGCCGCAGGGCCGAACCCGGCGACGAGTCCGGCCGCGGCATCTCGATCATCGCCACCATCGCCTCCGGCTGGGGCTCCCGCCGCACCCCCGGCGGCGGCAAGGCCGTCTGGTGCGAGTTCGCCCTGCCCGAGTACTCCGAGTACCCGGACGACGGCGCCTAGGGCCCCATCGTCCCCCTCACGGCGCAGTGCGGCCCCGCGGTCCTCCGACCGCGGGGCCGCACTGCTGGCTGCCGCGTCTCAGGCGGCCATGCTCTCCTCGACCGCCGGCTTCGGCGCCGACTGGGCGACGACCCGCGCCGGCCGCATCGGGCTGTCCTGCGCCCCGGTGAGCCCGCGGCCCATGCGCAGCGCGATGACCGAGATCCCGAGCGAGCACAGGACCAGCATCACCAGGTAGGAGTTGTACGCCCCGGTGCCGGCCAGCACACCCGCGACCGCCGGGCCCAGCGCCAGCGCCAGCTGCTTGACCAGCGCGAACGCCGCGTTGTACTGCCCGACCATCCGCTCCGGAGCGAGGTCCGCCACCAGCGGGGACACCGTCGGCGCCAGCATCGCCTCGCCCAGCCCGAACAGCGCGTACGTCGAGATGATCGCCGCCACCGCCGCCATGTGGTGGCTGTGCACCACACCGGACGTCCAGGCGACCGCCCACGCCACCGTCCACACCAGGCCGACCCCGGCGATCACCCGGCTGCGCCGCCGGTACTCCACCAGCCGCAGCACGACGAACTGCGCCAGCACGATCACCGCGGTGTTCGCGGCCAGCGCGATGCCCAGCGTCGCCGGGGAGATCCGGGTGACCTCGACCGCGAACGCGGACAGGCCGGACTCGAACTGCCCGTAGCAGGCGAAGAACATCACGAAGCCGAGCACGCACAGCATGACCATCGAGCGGTCCGCCAGCAGCACCCGCCAGCCGCCCGCGGCCCCGCGGTCCTCACCCGGGACGGCCTTGTCCAGCTTGGGCGCCCGCGGCAGCCGGACGCCGGCCACCACCGCGCCCAGCACCAGGAACATCGCCGCCTCGATCGCGTACAGGCGCAGGAACGACGACGGGTGCGCGGTGTCCACCAGCATCCCGCCGAGCAGGCCGCCCACGCCGAGCCCCAGGTTGTTCAGGAAGAACTGGGTGGCGAAGGCCCGCGACCTGGTGGCGGTCGTCGAGCACCAGACGATCATGGTGGCCAGGGCCGGCGACACCACCGCCACACCCGCGCCCAGCGCGCCCGCGGAGGCGATCACCCCTGCCTCGTTTCCGGACAGCCCGAGCCCGAGGGAGCCGGCCGCGGCCAGCAGCGTGCCCAGCACGGCGACCGGTACCGGGCCGCGGCGGTCGATGGCACGCCCGGTGAAGGGCAGCACCAGCAGCGCGGCGACGGCGAACGTCGCCAGCACAGCACCCGCAGTACCCGCGCCCAGGCCGCGCACCTGCGACACATAGATGAACGTGAACGGCACGGTGAAGCCATTGCCGAACGCGCTCAAAGCGTTCCCCAGCTGGATCCGGCGCAGCGCGGCGCTCATGGTCGTGGTCACGTTCACCTCTTTCGGGCATAGGAAACTCCGGGTCGCGACCTCAACGGCTTCGACCCGAAGACTTCACAGCTAAAGTTCGAAGCTAAAGATTACATACGGAAGGGCTTTAGGGCAACGTCGTTCGTGGCATACTCATTCCATGACCGCAGCCGAGGGTTCACCAGGCGCACCCCAGGAGCTGGACCTCGACGCCCAGGTCGCCGCCTACCAGCGCGAGTTCCCCGAGGTCGACCCCCAGGTGGAGAAGGTCGTCACCGCCCTGGGCCGGCTCAACCGGCGGATGAACGTCGCCTACGGCCGCCAGCTGGTCGATCTGGGCATCAGCAACTCCGAGTGGGAGGTCCTCAAGGCGCTCGTCGTCGTGGGGCACCCCTACCAGCTCGGGCCCGGCGACCTGGCCAAGCGGCTCGGTCTCACACCCGCCGCCATGACCCACCGCATCGACCGCATGGTCGGCGAGGGCCTGGTCACCCGGGAGCGCGACGAGTCCAACCGCGTCCGCGTCATCGTCGAGCTGACCGACGAGGGCCGCGAGAAGTGGCTCCAGACCATGCGCCTGGCCGCGGTCTTCGAGGACGACCTCCTCCAGGACCTGAGCCCCGACGAGCGCGGCGCGCTCGGCGACATCCTGACCCGCCTGCTGCGCCGCGTGGAGTCCACGCAGCCGGACGCCGGCGGCCGCCTCGAAGATCTCGACTGACGGGCTTGACACGGTCCGGACCGACCCGTAATGTTCTCCGGGTTGTCCGACGTGAGCGCCGACTCCGGTCGGTCCCCGGACAGCCATCCCGCAGGAACCTTGTCGACTGAACACGTGACTCGTCACGTCGTTCTGTCGCCGCGCGTTTTTTCGGAATGCGAGTGGTCTTTCGAAGCACCGGGCCGATTTGGACGGTGGGACGGGTTCCGCTAAAGTCTCACTCGTCGGAACGGCCCAACGGCCGGGAAGACGAACCCCGCTGACGGGGGATCAGACGCCGGAAAGGGTCTGATACAGTCGGAACACAACGAAGGGAAAGCCCGGAGGGGCCTGAAAGGGCCGCTG
>WRCZ01000186.1 GCA_009783685.1 Actinomycetes bacterium | reverse complement strand
TCGGGTAACGGCTTCCGTTCAGTCACGCACTCCTCCGGAGCCCCCGTGCACACTGTTCACCCATTCGCGTCCCAAAGTATCCGCCGTCGCACAAGCGGTAGCGACGTTTTCTCACAACGGGCCATCAGATGAAGCAGAGTTGACGCCATGACCGTGCGAGGGGCGCGGGCACTGCGGCGCGCCGCGCTGTCCGTGGTGCTGCTGGGAGCGGTGTGCGCGGGGGCCGGTGGTCCGCGGGCGCACCGCCCCGGCGCCGGCCTCGACGGCGTGCTCGTCGCCGCCGACCTGCCCGCCGCCCGGCAGCTCGCGCTCGGCAGCACCCCGCCGAGCGACCTGGTCGCCCTGTGGCAGAGCGTGCTGTGGGCCGACGGCTACACGGCCGCCTCCGCCGTCACCTGCGCCTACGACCGGGCGACCGCGGGCGCCACCCGCATCTGGCAGAACAACCACCACCTCAGCCCGGACGGCATCGTCGGGCCGGCCACCTGGGGCGTGGCGGCCGAACGCATCGTCCCCGCCCGCGGATGGATGGTCTACATGGGCGAACGCCACGGCCTGCCGCTGCGGTTGGACGCCGACGGAGCGTACGAGGTGTACGACGGCGGGCGGTTCCACACGCTGCGGACCGACGGCGTCACGCTCGCGCAGTGCCGCTGAGATTCACCCGCGCGGGGTGCCCGTGAGGTTCACCCTCGCGGAGTGTCGGTGAGGTTCACGCCGTACCTCGGCCCGAAATCGACGATCGGGACGGGAGGCCGCCCGCTGCGGCAGCCGGACGGGGCGGTCCGGCCGGACCGGCGCTAGTCGGCGTCGAGTCCGAGCCGGCGGACCACGAGGGCGAGTTGGTCGGCGAAGCGCTCCACGAACTCCGGGGACTGCGGGTCGTCCCCGCACAGGCCCGCGATGACGTGCGGAAGGGTGACCGGGGCCATCGCCGCCGCCATCAACATGACGGTCAGGCAGGCCGGGTCCCACTCGGGGGGCAGGGCTCCGGCAGCCTGCCGTTCACGGATGCCGGCCACGGACTCCGCGAGCCGCTCCGTGCGGGGCGCGTGGTCCGGGTCAGCCTCCGGGCCGGTGTACTCCAGGCCGCCCCAGGCGAGCAGCCGCACGCCGTCCCGGTTCTCCAGCGACTCCAGCACGTAGCGGCGCAGTTGCTCGGACATCGGGGTGCCGGGTTCGACCAGCTTGCTCGACCGCTCGCCCCAGCTGTCCGACATGGCCCGGAACAGGCCCTCCTTGCCGTCGAAGTAGTAGGAGATCAACTGCTGGTTGACGCCCGCGCGCTTGGCGATCGCCGCGATGCGGGCACCCGCGTAGCCGTGCGCGGCGAACTCCGCCACCGCCGCGTCGAGGATCAGCTTGCGCGTGCGTTCCGGATCGCGCTGCCGCTCCGGCGGCTTCGGGGAACGGCGGGGCTTCGACGCGGTCATGTCCGAATCATACACACAAGTGGCCGAATCAATCGGGTGTGCAGCTGAATCATGTAAATGGTTGACACAGTCCATCGGGTCGTTGATGGTGGATCGCGGGTTCCCTGCTGGAGAGAAGGAGTTCGTGATGGAGAAGCACCCGTTGCGGTGGTGGGCGCTGGCGGTATGCGTCCTGGCCGTCCTCGTCGACATGATCGACAACCAGATCGTGGCGGTGGCGCTGCCGACCATCCACCGCCACCTCGGGGCCGGAGAGGCCGCGATGCAGTGGATCTCGGCGGGCTACGCCCTCGGGTTCGCCCTCACCCTGATCATCGGTGGCCGGCTGGGCGACCGGTACGGCGTCAAGAGACTGTTCCTGGCCGGCATGGCCGTCTTCACCCTGGCCTCGCTGTCCGCCGGCCTGGCCCCGGAGCCCGGCCTGCTGGTCGCCTCGCGGGTGGTGCAGGGCATCGGCTCCGGGCTGATGGTGCCTCAGGTCCTGTCGTTCGTCCACACCGAGTTCGACGAGGCCGAGCGCCCCAAGGCCATGGGCCTGTACGCCGCGGCCTTCCCGCTCGGCGGCCTCGCCGGGCCCCTGCTGGGCGGCGTGCTGACCGAGGCCGACCTGTTCGGGTCCGGCTGGCGCGCGATCTTCCTGGTCAACCTCCCGATCGGGGTGGCGGGACTGCTCGGCGCCCTGGTGACCATGCCGTCCCGCCCGGGCTTCCCGCGCCACCGGCCGGACCTCGGCGGTCTGGCGCTGCTGACCGCCACCGGGTTCGCGGTGTTCTACCCGCTGGTGCAGGGCCGTGCGTCGGGATGGCCGCTGTGGTCGATCCTGCTGATGGCCGCGGCGGTGCCGCTGGCCGGCCTCTTCGCGGTGCACCAGCGCGGTCTGGAGAGGCGCGGCGGCGAGCCGCTGGTCCCTCCGGCCATGATGCGGGTGCGGAGCGTGTGGTCCAGCCAGGCCGTGCTGATGTGCACCCAGACGGCGATCGGCGTGTTCTTCGTGCTGACCCTGTACCTGCAGCTCGGACTCGGATTCTCACCGGTCCGGGCCGCGCTGTCCTTCGCCCCGGGGACGATCGGCATCATCGCCGGCAACGCCGTCGCCATGCGGTCGGCCGCCAGGATCGGACGCGCCTTCGTCACGGTCATGGCCGCCGTGCTGGCGGCGGGCCTGGCAGCCATCGCCCTGGTGGTCCACGCCGCCGGGGACCACCTGAACGTGGCGGAACTCCTCGGCCCGATCGTCCTGTTCAGCTTCGGCATCGGCGGCGTGCTCAACGCGTCGTTCGGCACGGCGATGGGGCAGGTCCAGCCGCAGCAGGCCGGCGCCGCCTCCGGCCTGGTCAACACCACCGCCCAACTCGGCCAGGCCGCGGGAACCGCGCTGTCCGCCACGGTGTTCTTCTCCCTGCTGCCGGACCACGGGTACCGGTCCGCCGTCGTCGGGACGTTCATGGTGAGCATCGGGGTGACGCTGCTCGCCCTGCTGCTGACGGCGGCGCTGCCCGCCCGGCAGCGGGCCGGGGACAAGACGCCCGCGCCCGACCGCGGGACGTCGTCCGCCCCGGCATGACCGCACCCCGAGGGATGCCGCGGAGGTGATCGCGCCGGTCCCGGGCGGGCACGTCCGCGGCCACCCTGCGCGGCGCCGGACCCTGCCGGGCGCGGCCCACGCCTGCTGACGGCTCGGGAACGTGGGGCGGAGACGCCGGCCGCTGCCGGGAACGCGGTGTCGTTCCCACGTCCCGATCGGCTCAAGAACAGGCACTCACCCGCTGCCGGTCATGTCGTCGACCCAGCTGTCGTAGAGCGCCACGCCGAGCTGGTGGCCGTGCACGACGAGGGTGGCCCGCGCGGCGTCCGGGCCGGTGCCCACCATCGTCGTGTACGCGCCGCCCGCCGCGGCCGGTTGCTCGTCGCCGCCGGTCGTCGCGATCCGCAACCCGGACGTCGCGGCCGGGGTGTCGACCTCCGCCCAACTCGCCCGGCAGGACGGGCTGTACCGCAGTGTCAGCACGTGTGCGTAGGCGCGCAGCCGGTGCACGGCGACGCTGTCGCGGTCGCACCTCTCGCGGTACGGGTCCAGGCTCCGGCAGCCGCCGGCCCGGCAGGCGGGCGTGGCCCGGTCCTGGGCGTCGTGCAGCGGCCAGGGCCAGGCCGGCGCACCGGACGGCGCGCCGTCCGGCGGGCGGCCCGCCGCGGGACCGCTGTCCCACGGCTGGGCGAGCAGCACCGCGGCCAGCAGGGCGCAGGCCGCGCCGGTGGCGGTCAGTGCTCCCGTCCCGCGCGGCGTGCGGCGGATCCGACGCCGTGCCGCGGCCGGTGACGTCCCGTCGTGCCCGGCCCGGGCGGGTCCCGTCGCGCAGGCAGAGGCGGCGGAGTCCGGAGGGCCGGCGCTGCCGGGCGGTCCGGACGGGGCGGAAGGGCCGGGCGGCGGGCCGGCCTTGGTGGGCGGGCTCTGCGGCGTCCACGCGTGGGCCGCCGACTCCCAGAGCACGCGCAGGTGTTCGGCGTCGGCCTGGGCCAGCCGGCCCAGCCCCGCGACCGCCTGCCAGGGCGGCAGCCGCCGGCCGTTGAGGTAGCGCAGCCAGGAGCTGCGGCTGTACCCGGTCCTGGCGGCGAGGGCCGCTGCGTTCAGCTCGCACCGGTCCACGTACTGGCGCAGTTCCCGCACCAGCCGGACCGCCTCCGCCGGCAGGTCGGACCGCAGCGGCTGCCAGCGTCCCATGACGGCGCCCCCCTTCCTCCACGTCCCCACTGTCCCGCAGGTGTCCCGTCCCGCCACCCGTCCGCCCGGTGTCCCCGCAGGTCAGCGGGTGCGCCGTCCCGGGAATGACGCATCTGGCGACGGGCGCTGGCCCGCCGCCGCCGGCCGGTTCCAGACTCGGAACCAGCACCTGCGGAGACACCACGGACCGGGGCCGCCGCAGCGACCGCCCCGCCGGGAGGGGCGTCGTGGCGGCGGTACCGACGGCCGCGCGCGAGCGGACTTCCGCGGCCCACGGCCCGGGCTCCGCGGCCGGACACGGGCGCGGGTCGCCGCGGGTGCGCACGGCACTTCATGCACGGTACGGGGAAATTGCGGGGAACTCAGCACATGACGGCCCACGGCGGCTCGTCCGGCCCGGACGAGCGCGAGAGCGCGAACGTGAACGCGTCGGCGAACAAAGCGGCGAACACGGCGGTGAACTCGGCAGGGACGACGACCGGTTGGCGTCGCCGGCCGCCCGCCGCGAGCAGGCCGGGCATGCGCCCGCGACGCCGCCCGCGCGCCGCAGTCGAGCGCACGGCGGCACCGGAGACCCCGAACGGCGACGTCCCGCGCCCGGGGCAGTCGGCCGCTCTCCTGGCGGTGCGTCACCACATCGACCTCGGGTCGGTGCGGCTGTCGCTGCTCGACCTGCCCGCGCCACCGGCCGCGGTGGAGGTGGCGGGTGCGTCCGCGGGCGGCCACCCGCGGATGTGGCACCTGGTGTTCGCCGGACGACGACCGCTCGTCGTCGAACCCCAACGGGGGCCTGTCCGAATGGAGTCGGGCAGCGTGATGCCGTGGGAGCCCGGGGAGCCGCTCCGGATCTCCGCCGGCACGGACACCGGCGCCCCGGTCCGGGCGCTGGTCCTGCACCTGCCGGAAGAGGCCGTACCGCTGGCCCCCGAGACGCTGTTGGGCCTGAACGGCCGTCCCGCGCCGACCGGTTCGGGCGCCGCCGCCTTGCTGTCGTCCTTCGTCCACGGTCTCGCCACGCATCCGCCCTCCGAAGAGGCCCCGTACAGCACGTGGTTGGGCGCCGCAGCGGCCGACATCGCGACGGCCTTCCTCGCCAGCCATGCCGCGAAGCCCCGGCGTGCCTCCGGCCCGCGACAGGCGGCCCCCGCCGCCCGTCCGGCCCGGACCGCTCCTTCCGCCACCGAGGCACTGCTGGACGGCATCAAGGCGTACATCGAGCAGCATCTGAGCGACCCCGAACTCACGCCGACCGCCATCGCCGCCGCCGGCCACGTCTCGCTGCGCTACCTGCACCACCTCTTCCAGCGCGACGGCCGCACGGTCGGCGCCTTCCTGCGCGAACGCCGCCTGGAGCACTGCCGGGCCGACCTGTCCGACCCGGCCCTCGCCGCGCGCGGCGTGTGCGAGATCGCGCGCCGCTGGGGCTTCCGCGACGCCGCGGTCTTCAACCGCGCCTTCAAGTCCGCCTACGGCATGACCCCGGGCCGCTACCGCGAGCAGCGGCTGCGGCCGCCGCGGTGACGCTCGGGCGGGCGCGCGCCCGCGCCTCGCCGTTACGACCGCAGTGCGGCCCAGGTTTTGACGCCGACCTGGCCGTCGGCCTGGAGGTGGTTCTTGGTCTGGAACTTCTTGACCTCGGTCACCGTGTCGGGGCCGAAGATGCCGTCCACGCCGGCGGGGCCGATGTTGTAGCCCCGGGCCTTGAGGATGCACTGGACTTCCTTCACGCGGGAGTTCTTCTGGCCGGAGACCGTGAGGGCGGTGCCGGAGTAGTACGTGCAGTGCTTCCAGGCCGGGGTGGTGGGCGGCGGGGCGGGCTTCGTGGTCGCGGGCGCGGAGGTAGCAGGCGGTGCGGCCGGTCCGGACGTGGCGGGCTGCCGCGGCTGCGACGGCACTCCGCCGCCGCCCCCTCCACCGGTCGGGCCGTCACCGGGAGGCGCCGGGACCGTGACGGTGACGACGGTCGTCGCCCCCTTCGTGGGCCGGGGCGTGGGTGTCCTGGACATCGGCGAGTTGTGCGGGGACGCCGGGGTCGTGGCGGAGGTAGTCGACCCGGTGGGGCCGGCCGCGGCCTCGTGGCCGCTCGTGCCGCCGCCGGAGGCCGCCAGGGCCACGGCGGCTCCCGCGAGCGCGACCGCCACCGCCGCCGCGACGGCCAGCGGCCACCGGCGCCGGCGGCCCGCCTCCTGCTTCGGGTCCTCCGGCTTGGTACGGCGCAGGATCGTCAACTGGTCCATGGGCTGCACCGCCTGGGCCGTCCCCGACCAGCCCGCACGGCCCGCGATGGTGTCGGCGACCGCCGCGGGCCAGCCGCCGTCGGCGGCGTGCACGCGGGTGGCCTCGACGACGTCCTGTGGACTCGGGCGCTGCCCGGGGTCCTTGTCCAGGCACCGGCCGATCAGCGCGGCGAGGTCCTGGTCGCGCCGGGCGACCTCGGCGAGCACGAGGGGGCTCGGCGGCGCGTAGATGATCCGGTGGATGACGTCCCCGGTCGTCCCCTCGCCGAAGGGCGCCGTGCCGGTCACGGCCACGGCGAGGACCGAGCCGAGGGAGAACACGTCGGAGGACGTTCCCACCTCGCGGCCGTCGGCCTGCTCGGGGGACATGAAAGCCGGCGTGCCCAACTGCTGGCCGGTCATGGTGAGGGAGCTGGCGTCGGCGGTGTGCGCGACGCCGAAGTCGATGAGGCGCGCACCGTCCGGCCCGAGCAGGATGTTGGACGGCTTCAGGTCGCGGTGGACGATGCCCACGGCTTCGATCGCCGCGAGGGCCTGCCCGATCTGGTGCGCCAGCCGCCACACGACCGGCGCGGGCAGCGACCCGCACCGCACGACGGCGTCGGCCAGGCTGAGCCCGGGCACGTACGCGGTCGCCATCCACAGCACCTCGTCGTGGTCGTACCCGGAGTCGAGCAACTCGGCGGTGTACGTGGGGTGCACCCGGCGCACCGCCTCGACCTCGCGCTCGAAGCGGCGGCGGAACCGCTCGTCCTCGGCGTACTCCGAGCGGATCACCTTCACCGCGACGAGCGACCCCGCCCCGTACGCCCCCTCGGCCTCCGCCTCGCGGCCGAGGTACAGCCGGCCCATCCCCCCGCCGCCCAGCCGGGCGAGCACCCGGTAGGGGCCGATGCCGGCCGGGTCGGTACGGCGCAGCGGTTCGGCGCCCAGCAGCGCCAGGTCGTCCGCGGACAGCTCGCCCGCGAGGGGCTTGCCGGAGCCGGGGGCGGCGGGGTTCGTCTCGGACATGCGGCGTCCTCGGTCCTCTTCGCGTGCTCTTCGCGGCTGTTACGCGCCGCCCGCGTGCGAGATGTTGGTGAGGATCTTCTGGACCTGCTGCTGGAGGTGCTCCAGCGACGCCTTCATCTTGTCCAGGTCGCCCTTGGCCTGCGGCCACACCTCGCCCCTGAACCGCTGCGCGAGCGGACCGTCCCACTGGTTGGGGTCGCTCAGCGTCTGCCCGTGCCCGTTCAACTGGCTGATGAGGCCGGGGAGCTGGTTGGTGATGAGGCTCATCATCTTCGCCGCTTCCTGATGGGCCATGTCGGTTGACTTGACGGTCGCCATTTCTTCTCCTCGTGGTGGGACGTCGGCTTTCGGATATTCTCTGCACTGGCATCGCAATGGTCATTGACCGGGAGTGCACACGTCTTTGGCAGTCCGTGCACGTCGCGGTCGGATCGCGCTATTTGACCTCGTAGGTGGGACTTCCCAGGGAGCGCAGCGCCTCTTCCAGCTCTGCCGGGTCGTAAGCGTCCTTCAGATCGCGCACATATGCGACGGGTTCCTTGGACGACGCCTTGGTGTGGTATTTGTACTGGTTCTTGGGATCGAGGATCGCCTTCACCAGTTCGGAGTCCTTCTGCGAGTCGCCGGTGAACCGCAGCGGTGTGCTGTGCCCTTTCTCGTACAGCAGACCGTGGGAGACCATCGAGCTGATCATGAGGGACTTCGCGCCGCCGGCGATCATGTCGTTCATGGCCGCGGTGTCGGCGTGGGTGCCGCTGGGGATCAGGCGGTCCACCCGGACCTTGAGCGGGTCCTGGGAGGAGGCCAGGCTCTGGAGCGCGCCCACCGCCGCGTTGAAAGCGAGGGGACCGCCGATCGCCTCGGGTTGCAGTACGGCGAGCGGCATGAAGAGCACGTTGACGTAACCACCCTGGAGCATGTTCTTGATCAGGGCGTTCTTCGGGTTCGTGTCCACCGCGTTCATCGCTCGCAGCAGGGGGGCGAGTTCGCCGCCGACCGTCTTGCCGTAGGCGGCGGCCCAGTCGCGGGGGACGGTACCGTCCGGGAGCTTCATGCTGTGCGCGACCCCCGCCGAGTAGAGGGCCATCAGCGGTGTCAGCAGTTGCTTGACGTCGTTCGCGCCGAACTTCGGGGCGTCGTCGGCGAAGAGGCCGCCGGAGATGTGCCGCATCGTGGCCTGTGCCTGCGCGGGGTCGTTGATCTGCCGCATACCGGCGGTGAGCAGCGTCACCAGGTCGATCCGGAAGGCGGGACTGAGCCCGGCGGCCTCGCCGTAGAAGAGTTTCCTGATCTGGGGTGCGGTGAGGTCCCTGGTGAAGTTGGCGGCGGCCTGCGGGTCGGCGGTGAGGGCCACCAGGAGCGACCTCTGCTGGGCGGCCGTGATGTGGAAGTGCTGCGGCGAGGCGTCGCCCTGGATCCATCCCAGCACCTGGACGACGCGGGCCGCGGCGGACGAACTGAGGACCCCGCTGGCATAGGCGCCGGCCAGCGCCCGGATGTTGCCGTCCTGGCTCATGAGCTGGGCGATCTGAGCGGCGCTCACACTGTTGTAGAAGCCGGCCGCGAAGAACGGGTCGCCGGAGTGCGTGGCGAGTTCCGCGGCGATCTGGGCCGCTTCTTCGGCGTCCGGGAACTTCGACAGCGAGTGGGCCAGCGCCGCCCCGTCGTTCATCGCGCCGTGGTGGTCCGCCGCCGGGTCCAGTTGAATCAGGGCGGCGTCCACGGCGCTGTCGCGCGCCAGGTACTGCTGTTTGGCCCCCGGCCGCGCCGTGCCGGTGCCCGCACGCTGGAACGCCTCGCCGACCAGGTGGACCTCACGGTCGGTGTAGTAGGCCTTGGCCACCTCCGCGGCCACGTCCGCGTCGATGGGCGAGCACACGCCCCCGCCCTTCTGGTAGTCGCGGATCGCCGGCGTCACGACCGCACGGACCCAGGACTGCAACTCCTCCGCACCGTGGGTGCATGCCTGCGCGTAGGCGAAGAGATTCTCCGGAATCGCCGATACCTTCTTCATGGCGCCCCTCCTCAGTGGTGTCTTTTCCTCTGCGCCTCGGCGTGCGCTTCTCCGATCGCCGTGTCCACGTTCGACTTCAGCTGACGGGCGGCTTGCGCGAGTTGGCCGAGAGCGGCCTGTTCACCGCTGAATTTGTCGTCGAACTGCTGGCGTCTCGACCCTTGCCAGTTGTCGCTGTCGGACGTACCGAGCATCTTTTTCTGCTGCTGGTCGCGAAGCCAGGCGAACCACTCGATTTTCGCGGCCAGCTGCACCAGTTGCCTGCTGAGCCAGTCCGCGGCCTCGAAATCGAACGACGACATCAATCACCCTCCCCTGCACCAGCGCCATTGTCGCCTCGGGCGGTGCCCGGTGTCGTTGATCCCGGGCGCACGGCCATGGACGTTCCGTGCAATGCCCGGAGGTCCGGCCTCGTCACCGCGCCACCTGCACCCCGCCCGCGATGCCGTCGACGACGAGGTAGCCGCGGCCGGGCAAGGGGGCGAGGCGGTCGTGGCGGGGCAAGGTCGTGCCGAGGAGGTCGCCGTCGAGGTCGTGGTCGGGGGCGAGCAGGATGCCGCAGCGGCTGTCGCGGGCCCGCTGCGTCCAGTGGCCGTAGGTGCGGCGCAGGGCGTCGGCGCGGCCCGCGGCGACGAGATGGTGG
>WRCZ01000185.1 GCA_009783685.1 Actinomycetes bacterium | reverse complement strand
CCTGCGAGGCGCCGCCGGGCGTCACACCGTGGCGAGGAGGACCGCCGGGTTCTCGACGCAGTCGGCGACGAACCGCAGGAAGCCGCCGGCCGTGCCGCCGTCGCACACCCGGTGGTCGAAGGTGAAGGACAGCTGGACGACCTGCCGGACCGCCAGCTCCCCCTGGTGCACCCAGGGTTTGGGGGTGATCCTGCCGACGCCGAGCATCGCCGCCTCGGGGTGGTTGATGATCGGCGTCGAACCGTCGACCCCGAAGACCCCGTAGTTGTTGAGGGTGAACGTGCCGCCGGTCAGGTCGGCGGGGGTCAGGGTGCCGCCGCGGGCCGCGTCCGTGAGGCGCCGGATCTCCGCCGCCAGCCCCGCCGTGGTCCTGGCGTGCGCGTCGCGGACGACGGGCACGACAAGGCCGCGGTCGGTCTGCGCGGCGAAGCCGAGATGCACGGCGGGCAGCCGCACGATCTCGCCGCGGGCGGTGTCCACCGTGGCGTTCAGCTCGGGGTGGCGGGCCAGGGCCGCCGTCACGATGCGGGCGAGCAGCGCCAGGACGGGGATCGTGGCGCCGCCGGCCGCCGTGAGGGCGGTGTTCATCGCGGCCCGGGTGGCGAGCAGTTCGGTGGCGTCCGCGTCGACCCAGCAGGTGGCGTCGGGGATCTCCCGGCGGCTGCGCGTCAGCTTCTCGGCGACCGCGCCGCGTATGCCGCGCAGTGCGATGCGCTCGGCGCCGTCGGCGCCCGCGGCCGGGGCCGCTGCCGGAGCGAGGTGAGCCGCCTGAGCCGGGGCCGTCGCCGCGGGCGCCCCTGCCGGTGCGTGGGCGGTGTCGCCGGCCAGCGCGCGCTCGACGTCGGCGCGCAGGATCAGCCCCTCGGGGCCGGATCCGGCCAGTGCCCGCAGGTCCAGGCCGTTCTCGCGGGCCAGGCGCCGGACCAGGGGCGAGATCACCGCCACGGGGCCGGCGTCGGACGCCTGCGCGGCGGCCGGTGCGGGCGCCGGTGGGGCCACCGGTTCGGGCGCGGCCGGGGCGGGTGCGAGGGCGGCGGCGACCGGTACGGGGGCAGCGGGTGCCGCCACGGCGTGGCCGGCCGCCGCGCTGACCGCGCGGACCCGGTTGCGCCGCCGGGCGGTCGCCGCGGCCGTGCCGTAGCCGACCAGGACGTTTCCCGAGCCCTCGTCGGTGCCCGGCTCCCCGCCGGGCGCGGACCCGTCGGCCGGGCCCAGGTCCGGGCCGGCGACGCCGGAGCCGGAGCCGACGGCCACCGTCACCAGGGGCCGGCCGACCGCGAGGGTGTCGCCGTGCTCGCCGAAGCGGGCGGTGACCACGCCGCCGTAGGGGCAGGGGACCTCCACCACGGCCTTCGCGGTCTCCACCTCGACGACCGGCTGGTCGATGGCGACGACCTCGCCGACCTCGACCAGCCAGCGGACGATCTCGGCCTCGGTCAGGCCCTCGCCCAGGTCGGGCAGGGTGAACTCCTTGACGACCGCCATCACCCTTCCTCCCACTGCAGGCGGCCGACCGCGTCGAGGATCCGGTCGACTCCGGGCAGGTGGTGCCGTTCCAGCATCGGCGGCGGGTAGGGGATGTCGAATCCGGCGACCCGCAGGACCGGGGCCTCCAAGTGGTGGAAGCACCGCTCGGTGATGCGGGCGGCTATCTCGGCGCCGGCGCCGCCGAACCCGGAGGACTCGTGGACGACGACCGCGCGCCCGGTGCCGCGCACCACGGCCGCGACGGTCTCTTCGTCGAAGGGCACGAGGCTGCGCAGGTCGACGACGCCCAGGTCCCAGCCTTCTTCCTTGGCGGCCTCGGCCGCTTCCAGGCACACGGGCAGCGAGGGGCCGTAGGTGACGAGCGTGGCGGTGCGCCCGGGCCGCCGCACCACGGCGCGGCCGATGGGCGCGACCTCGCTGGGCTCCTGCGGCGACCACTGCGCCTTGGACCAGTACAGGCGCTTGGGCTCCAGGAACACCACCGGGTCGTCGGAGGCGATGGCGGCCCGCAGCAGCCCGTAGGCGTCCTCGACGGTCGCGGGAGTGACCACGTGGAGGCCCGGGGTGTGCAGGTAGTACGCCTCGGAGGAGTCGCTGTGGTGCTCGACGCCGCCGATGCCGCCGCCGTAGGGGATGCGGATGGTCAGGGGCAGCGGCATGGTGCCGCGGGTGCGGTTGCGCATCCGGGCCACGTGGCTGACGAGCTGCTCGAACGCCGGGTAGGCGAAGGCGTCGAACTGCATCTCCACCACGGGCCGCAGCCCGTACATCGCCATGCCGACGGCGGTGCCGAGGATGCCGGCCTCGGCGAGGGGGGTGTCGGTGCAGCGGTCCTCGCCGAACTCCTTGGTGAGCCCGTCGGTGATCCGGAAGACGCCGCCGAGGGTGCCGACGTCCTCGCCGAGGACGTGCACGGCCGGGTCGTTCGCCAGCGCGTCGCGCAGCGCCTGGTTGAGCGCCTGCGCCATGGTGGCGGGTTTGCGGGCGGCCGCGCCGGTGCGCCCGGCGGCGTGGGTGGCGGTGGTCATGACTGCCGCTCCGCTTCGAGTTCGGCCTGCAGCTGCGCCTGCTGCTCGCGCAGTTGCTGGGTCGGCTCGGCGTAGACGTGGGCGAACAGGTCCATGGGGTCCAGGTGCGGGTCGCTGTGCATGCGTTCACGCAGGGACGCGGCCATCTCCTCGGCGTCGGCGGCCGTGCCGGTCCGCAGGGCGTCGTCGAGCAGGCCGCGGGAGGTCAGTTCGCGTTCGAGCAGGGCGATGGGGTCGTGTTCGCGCCATGCGGCGACCTCGGTGTCGTCGCGGTAGCGGGTGGCGTCGTCGGCGTTGGTGTGGGCCTCGATGCGGTAGGTGACGGCCTCGACGAGGGTCGGGCCGCCGCCGGTGCGGGCGCGTTCGACGGCCTCGGTCAGGACCTGGTGCATGGCGGCGGCGTCGTTGCCGTCGACCAGCCGGCCGGGCATGCCGTATCCGACGGCCTTGTGGGCGATCGTGGGGGCGGCGGTCTGCTTGGCGAGAGGCACGGAGATGGCGAAGCCGTTGTTCTGGACGAGGAAGACCACCGGGGACTGCCACACCGCCGCGAAGTTCATGGCCTCGTGGAAGTCGCCCTCGCTGGTGCCGCCGTCGCCGACCATGGCCAGGGCCACCACGTCGTCGCCGCTGAGGCGCGCGGCGTGCGCGAGGCCGACGGCGTGCGGCAGCTGGGTGGCCAGCGGGGTGCTCAGCGGCGCCACGCGGTGGGTGTGCGGGTCGTATCCGGTGTGCCAGTCGCCGCGCAGCAGCGTCAGCGCCTCGACCGGGTCGACGCCGCGGGCGACGACGGCGAGGGTGTCGCGGTAGCTGGGGAACAGCCAGTCCTGCGGCTTCAGGGCCAGGGCGGCGGCGACCTCGCACGCCTCCTGGCCGGTGCTCGACGGGTAGACGGCCAGGCGGCCCTGCTTGGTGAGCGCGGTGGCCTGCGCGTTGTAGCGGCGTCCGCGGACGAGCTGCCCGTACAGGGCCCTGAGCAGGGCCGGGTCGAGCTCGGCGGCCTCGGGGGTGCCCAGCAGCCGGTACGGCTCCGGGTCGGGCAGCAGCGGCGCGGCGTCGGTGCGGGGGCGCCAAGCAGGGGTGTCCAGCACGGTCATCGCGAGCACCTCCTTGTGATCGGTGACCGAAACAGGTCGGGCGGGAGCGGGTCTCGCTCTCCCAACCGATTGTTCGGTCGCCGGAGGCATTTTGGCTACGGGGTCGTTCCGCCTGTGGACAAACGGTTCTGCACAGCCTGAGATGGAGCCAGTACGTCCATGGTAGGGAGCCCCGGGGGGATGGCGAGAGAACAGATGGCCGAAGAAGAACCGACGGTCCGACCTCTGGACCCGATCGACCGCACGATCCTGCGCCTGCTGCAGGAGGACGGACGGGCGTCGATACGGTCCGTCGCGGAACGCGTGCACGTGTCGCGGGCCAACGCGTACGCCCGCATCAACCGGCTCATCGAGGACGGGGTGATCCGAGGCTTCACGGCTCGAGTGGACCACGAGCGGGCGGGTCACGGCGCGTCGGCGTACATCACGCTCAAGATCGTCCAGAACTCCTGGCGGACCGTCCGCGAGAAGCTGGTCACCCTTCCGGGTGTCGTGCACATCGCCCTGGTCAGCGGTGATTTCGACGTGCTGCTGCTGGTGCACACCGTCGACAACCGCAGCCTGCGCGAGCTGGTCCTGACCCGGCTCCAGGCCATCGAGGAGGTGCTGAGCAGCCGCACGCTCCTGGTCTTCGAGGAGACGGACCTGGTGGTGGGGGACTGACCCGCCGTTCGGGGGACGCCGCCCCGGCCCGCGCGGGTCAGCTGCCGTACTTCTTCAGGAAGTCCTTGACCTTGGTGTAGTTGGTCGCGTCGTTCAGCATGCTCACCCCGTGGTTGGTGCCGTCGACGATGGTCAGGTCGTTCTCCTTGGCCTTCTTGGTGCTCTTGCTCAGTTCCTTCGCGGCGTCGGCGAACGGGGAGTCGAGGTCGGAGGCCATGTAGAAGACGGGCATGGTCAGTCGCGGGACGACCGGGGCGGCGTCCATGGCGCCGTAGGAGGTGGGCGCGGACAGCGAGACGACCCCGTCCACCGGCGGGGTGATCGAACCGGCGGCCTCCAGCACCGCGGTGCCGCCCTTGGAGGCGCCGACCAGCAGCACCTTCGTCGCGCCCTTGGCCCGGGCCCAGGTCACCGCCGCGGTCACCTCGGCGACGTCGTCGCCGACCGAGTCGACCGCGACCACTCGGTAGCCGTCCTTCGCCAGTTCCATCGCGTGCGGCACCCACTGGCAGACGTCGCCGTCGGCCTGGTGGGTGAGGATCAGCGCGGTGTGGCCGGTCCCGTCGGCGAACGCCGCGACGTCCTGGCCGCTGGAGCTGGGGAAGGTCACCGAGTTCGTCCGGGCCTGTTCGGGTGACAGGCAGCCGAAGTCGTCGGCGGTCGCGGTGGGGCTGGACGACGGCACGGCAGTGGCCTCGGCACTCCCGCCTCCGCCGCCGCACCCGGCGAGCAGCAGGAACGACACGGCCAACCCGGCGGCGGCCACGGCGCGGACCGGGGCGCCGGCCGGCGGGCGCAGGCGTGCGGGGAAGCGATCAGCCGTCAGCATGGCCGGATCCTGGCGGTCTTGACCACTGAGGGTCAATGGTCTGGACCGCGGCCTCGACGGGTCGCCAGGTCAGCGGGGCGCGTGTCTACGCACGCAGCCCGTCGAAGGCCAACCGCACGACCGCGTCGACGACCTGCTGCGCGTCGGCCGAGGCCCGGCCGTCGGGGCGGTACCACTCGACGAGCGAGTTGATCATTCCGAACAGCAGCCGCGTGGCCAGCCTGGCTTCGACGTCCGCCCGCAGATCCCCTTCCGCAACGGCGTCCTTGAGCAGTGCCGACACCCGCTGGTCGAACTCCCTGCGGCGCTCCATCGCCCACCGCTCGGTCGAGGTGTTGCCGCGCACCCGCAGCAGCAGGGTGACGTAGGGAAGTTCGTCCATGAGTACTTCGGTGGTACGCCGGGTGACGTACTCCAGTCGCCGCACCGCGCGGCCCTCACACGCCCCCCGCTCGTCGAGGATCCCGAACAGCCCCTCCAGGGCGCGGCCCACGGCGCGGTGCAGGAGCTCCTCCTTGCCGCGCACATGGTGGTAGATCGACGACTTGGAGATGCCGGCCGCGCGCGAGAGGTGCTCCATGGACGTGCCGTCGTAGCCGCGCTCGTTGAAGACCTCGACGGCCACGGCGAGGAGGGATTCCGGCGTGTAGGTGTCGCGCTTGGGCATGGTCATGAGGAGATCACACCTTCGGCCGCCGCCGCACGCCGCCTCAGCTCCGTGCAGGGTGCGTAGCGCCCGGTGGGGTACCACGCGTGCAGCCCGTCGAGCAGATCGCGCACATAGGCGGCGGACAGCCGCTCGCCCCACTCCAGCGGGCCCAGGGGGTAGTTGACGCCGAGCCGCATCGCGGTGTCGACGTCGTGCCCGGAGGCCACCTCCTTCGCGACGGCGTCCATCGCCAGGTCGACGAGCAGCGCGACGGTGCGGGCCACCACCATGCCGGGCACGTCCCTGACGACGCTGACCTTCTTGCCCATGGCCTGGAACAGGCCCGTCGCCTCGGCAACGGCGCCCGCGTGCACCCCGGCGGACGGGGCGATGCCGACGCGGACGGCGGTGCGGTAGTCCAGCGCCAGGTCGAACTGGATCGCCGGATCCCCCGGCAGCCGGCCGTCCGCCAGGTGCAGTGACGTTCCGCCGGGCAGCACCAGAGTGCCCCGCCCGGCGGCGGCTCCCGCCTCCCGACGCACCTCGATCCCGGCGGCCTCCGCCAGCTCGGTGAGAACCCGGGCCGATCCCAGGTCGCCGCGCACGGTGACGTGCTCCGGGGCCGCAGCGGGCGCGGCGGTGTGCGGTTCCGGCGCCGGCTCGGCGGCCCCGGGGCCGTGCTCGTAGGGGAACCAGCCGCGGCCGCTCTTGCGGCCCAGCCGGCCCGACTCGACCAGCCGGCGCTGGGCCAGCGACGGGGTGAACTTCGGGTCCCGGAAGAACGCCTCCCACACCGAGCGGGTGACGGCCTCGTTGACGTCCTGCCCGATCAGGTCCATCAGGGCGAACGGGCCCATCGCGAAGCCGCCGCTCTCGCTCAGCAGGGCATCGATGGTGGCGGGATCGGCCGCGCGCTCCTCGTAGACGCGCAGGGCCTCGGCGTAGAAGGGGCGGGCGATGCGGTTGACCAGGAAGCCGGGGGTGTCGGTGCAGCGCACGGGCGTCTTGCCCCAGGCCGCGGCGGTGTCGAAGGCCGCGGTCACGGCGGCCGGGTCGCTGGCCGCGCCCGCGACGACCTCGACCAGGGGCAGCAGCGGGGCCGGGTTGAAGAAGTGCAGGCCCACCAGCCGGCCGGGGACCCGCAGGCCGCCGGCGACCGCCGTGACCGACAGCGAGGAGGTGTTCGTGGCGAGCAGGCAGCCGTCGCCGACGACGGCCTCCAGCTCGGCGAGCAACTGCTGCTTGACCGCGAGGTCCTCGACCACGGCCTCCACCACCAGGGCGGAATCGGCCAGGTCGGCGGCGCTCTCGACGGGCAGCAGCCGGTCGAGCGCCGCCTTGTGGTCGGCGGCGCTGAGCCGCCCCTTGGCGACCAGCCGGTCCAGCCGTCCGCCGACGCCGTCCGCGGCTGCCCCGGCGCGCCCGGGCAGCGCGTCGTGGAGCAGCACGCGGTGGCCGGCCAGCAGCGCGACCTGCGCGATCCCCTGGCCCATCGTCCCGGCTCCGACGACGGCCACGGTGCTGTTGCTGTCAAGTGCGGTCACGGTTGATCGACTCCCTGGCGAATCAGGTCCCGGTGTCCAGGCTGGACTCAGGAGTGTCCCGAAGTTGTCCACAGGCCGGGAAGGTCCCCCTTGTCCCGACCGAACATTCGGTTAATCTATCGGTGTCTCAGCCACTCAGCCCAGCTCGACGAGGAGTTGGTCCCATGCCTTCCGAACTGTCCACCGTGCTGCTGGTCGAACGCCACCGCGGCACCCTCGACAAGGCGCTGGAGGCCGTCAGGACCCGCGCCTACTGGTCTCCCTATCCCGAGCACCCCAAGGCGTACGCCGACGCCGACGAGGGCCGGGCCGCCTTCGAGGCGCTGCTCGGCCGGCGGTTCGACCTGGACCAGCCCGGCACCGACGAGTGGACGGGCGGTGAGCACTCGCCGTACGGCCTGGAGCTGGGCGTGCAGTACCCGCACCCGGACCCGGACGTGCTGCTGCCGGCGATGCGCGCGGCCATGCCCGCATGGCGCGACGCAGGGCCCGAGGCCCGCGCGCTGGTCTGCCTGGAGATCCTGGCCCGGATCAACGCCCGCACCCACGAGTTCGCCCACGCGGTCATGCACACCTCCGGCCAGGCGTTCACCATGGCCCTCCAGGCCGGCGGCCCGCACGCGCAGGACCGAGGGCTGGAGGCGGTGGCGTACGCCTACGTCGAGCAGGTGCGCACGCCCGACTCCGCGGACTGGGTCAAGCCGCAGGGCAAGCGGGACCCGCTGACCCTGCGCAAGGCCTTCACCGCCGTGCCGCGCGGCATCGGCCTGGTCATCGGCTGCAACACCTTCCCGACGTGGAACGGCTACCCGGGGCTGTTCGCCTCGCTGGCCACCGGCAACGCCGTCCTGGTCAAGCCGCACCCGCGGGCGGTGCTGCCGCTGGCGCTCACCGTCTCCGTGGCCCGCGAGGTGCTCGCCGAGGCGGGCTTCTCCCCCGACCTGGTGTCCCTGGCCGTGGAACGCCCGGGCGAGGGCCTGGCCAAGACCCTGGCGCTGCGCCCCGAGGTCAAGGTCATCGACTACACCGGCTCCACCGCCTTCGGCGACTGGCTGGAGTCCCACGCCCTCCAGGCGCAGGTCTTCACCGAGAAGGCCGGGGTGAACACGGTGGTCGTCGACTCCACCGACGACTACCGCGGCATGCTCTCCAACCTGGCGTTCTCGCTGTCCCTGTACAGCGGGCAGATGTGCACCACCCCGCAGAACCTGCTGATCCCCCGCGACGGCATCACCACCGACGCCGGGCCCCGCACCTACGACGAGGTGGTCGCCGACCTCGGCGCCGCGATCGACGGCCTGCTCGGCGACGACGCGCGCGCCAACGCCCTGCTGGGCGCGCTGGTGAACCCCGAGGTCAAGGCGCGACTCGACGCGGCGCCCGGCATCGGCGAGGTGGCGCTCGCCTCCCGGTCGGTCACCCACCCGGAGTTCCCCGACGCGGTCGTGCGCACCCCGGCGCTGCTCAAGCTGGACAGCGCCAAGCCCGAGGCGGAGTCGGCGTTCATGGCCGAGTGCTTCGGTCCGGTGTCCTTCGCGGTGGCCGTCGACTCCACCGACGCCGCCCTGGAGCTGCTGCGCCGCACCGTGCGGGAGAAGGGCGCGATGACGGTCGGCGCCTACACCACCTCGCCCGAGGTGGAGCGGAAGCTGGAGGAGGCGTGCTGGGAGGAGTGCGCCCAGCTGTCCCTGAACCTGACCGGCGGGGTGTACGTCAACCAGACCGCCGCGTTCTCCGACTTCCACGGCTCGGGCGGCAACCCGGCCGCGAACGCCGCACTGTGCGACGGGGCGTTCGTGGCGAGCCGCTTCCGGATGGTCGAGGTGCGCAGGCCCGCGTGATCGGCCGGCTCCCCCTGCGGCTCAGTGCCCGGCCGGCCGCGGGACGCGGGGGGACGCCGAGGTCGCCGACCAGTGGAAGAGGGCCATGCCCACGCTGGTGGCCAGGTTGTAGCTCGACACCTGGTCGCGCATGGGCAGCGCCACCAGCGCGTCCGCCCGGCCGCGCAGCGCGTCGGAGACCCCGTGCCGCTCCGAGCCGAAGACGACCAGGGCGTCGTCGGGCAGAGCGGTGGAGCGGATGTCGTGCCCTTCGGGGTCGAGGACGTACAGCGGCCCGTCCGGCAGCGCGTCCGGGTCCAGGCGCTCCACCGCCGTGGCGTAGTGCAGTCCGGCTCCGGCCCGTACGGCGTTGGGGTGCCAGGGGTCGACGTCGCCGGTGGTGACGACGCCGGTCGCGGCGAAACCGGCCGCCAGCCGCACCACGGCGCCGACGTTGCCGAGGTTGCGGGGGTTGTCCAGGACGACCACCGGCGCGCGGCGCGGCCGCGCCGACAGCGCGGCGAGGTGGGCCTCGCGGCTCGGGCGGGCGGCGAGCGCGGCGACGGCCGTCGGGTGCACCCGGGCCAGGAGGTCCCGCAGCACCCCGGCCGGCACCTCGGTGAGGCGCTCGGTCAGCCGCTCCACCAGGTCGGGTGCCAGGTCGGCGGCCAGCCGCAGCGTGCCCGCCTTGTCGGCGCACAGCGCCACCCGCACGTCCGCGCCGAACCGCAGGGCGTGCTTGAGGGCGTGGAAGCCGTCGAGCAGCACCGCGTCCGGACCCGCGTCGTTCCAGCGGCGAACGGCGCGCGCCGCGTCGGTCGCCTCGGTCGGGTCGGCGGCCGCCGCTGCGGCGGCCGCCGCCGCCGCCCGGCCCGGGTCGTCGCTCATGGCGTCACCCTACGGGCCGCCGCGGACCGGGCGGCCACGCCACCGTGCCGG
>WRCZ01000184.1 GCA_009783685.1 Actinomycetes bacterium | reverse complement strand
TGTCCGCACCCATCGACAACGCCTTGCGCACCGCATCCCGCGCATCCTCAGGACCCACCGTCACCACGGTGACCTCCGCATCACCGGACGCCTCCGCGACCTGCAACGCCTGCTCCACCGCATACTCGT
Source organism: Actinomycetes bacterium (assembly GCA_009783685.1). Taxonomy (GTDB): domain Bacteria; phylum Actinomycetota; class Actinomycetes; order Streptomycetales; family Streptomycetaceae; genus Actinacidiphila. The sequence goes on along the minus strand of WRCZ01000184.1, from coordinate 9,980 downwards.
CCAACTCCGACAGCAGACCGTCCACCGCATCACGATCCGTCGTCAGATCCTCAGCGAAGTGCCGATCACCCGTCGCATCCGGCACATACTTCACAGCCACAACGATCCTCAAGCTCACGCCAGCACTCCTACTGCTCGTCCTGCTGCTTCGTCCTGCACGTCTTCGTCCACTGCCCCGGACCGGACCGGGCCCACCACGCGCCGCGGAATCTGCCCGGAATGGCAGCATAGGCGCCTTCGGCGGCCGTCCCCGGCGGGGACGCAGCAACGTCCTCGACCGAAATATTACTCGCCAGTAGACAATGGCGGGCGCGGAGCCGCAAGCGTGCCTCGCTGTGAGGTCGCCGACCCGGCCGGCGCACCCCGAACGGGCGCTCGCCGGGCGCCCGGACGGTCAGCCGGGCAGGCGGTGGAACCCGCCCTGGTGGTACAGCAGCGGACCGCCGGGGCCGTGCGGGTCGCCGGCCACGGCCTCGGCGACGACGATGCGGTGGTCGCCGGCCGGCACGCGGCCGGCGATCCGGCCCACCAGCCAGGCGGCGACCCCGTCGAGCAGCGGCACGCCGTGCGGTCCCGGGGACCACGCGGTGGCGGGGCCGAAGCGGTCGGCGCCGCTGCGGGCGAACAGCGCGGCGAGCGCCTGCTGGTGCTCGCCGAGCACGTGAACGCCGACGAACGACGCCTCGGCCACCGCCGGCCAGCACGAGGATCCGAGGCTGATGCCGAACGACAGCAGCGGGGGTTCGACGGCCACCGAGGTGAGCGAGGTGGCGGTGAAGCCGACCGGGCCGTGCGGTCCCGACGCGGTGACGACCGCGACGCCTGCGGCGTGGCGCCGGAACACCGCACGGAAGAGGTCGGCATCGAAGGCCGCACCCCCGTCCGCGCCGGGCTGCGCGGTCCGGCCGGCGCTCCGGGCCTGGCGGGGCAGGGCGGACGCCAGGCCGTGGGGCCGGTCCGGTACCTGGTCGTCGGGGGTGAAGTCGGTCGTGGCGGTCACCGGGTGTCCTTCTGCAGCGGGCGGGTCCTGCGTCCTGCGGCTCACGGGCACGGCGGGCTCAGCAGCGCGGACGGCGCCACGCGCCCGCGGGCCGCGTGAGGTGAGCGCCGGTGTGGACGCACGGAAGGAGATCACGGGCCATCACGTCAGAGTGACGATTCCAGGCGCACCCCGTCAAGGCGGCCTCGGCAGGTGGAAGGACCGTCACATCGCCGGCCGGGCTGCCGTACCTGCTGCGATCTATAGGGCGTCCGGGCAGGTCCCGGCGGCCCGGCACGGGTGCGTGCAGGGGTGAACGGGCGTGCCGTGCGCGGCGGTTCACGCCGGCCCGACCGCGGCGCCGAGGGCGGCGATGACGTCCGCGCGGCGCGGCTGACCCGACGCCCTGCGCACCACCGCCCCGTCGGCGTCGAGGACCAGCACGGTCGGGGTCTTGACGATGCCCAGCCGGCGGACGAGGTCCAGGTGGGCCTCGGCGTCGATCTCGACGTGCCGCACGCCCTCGACCATCCCCGCGACGTCGTCGAGGACCCGCCGGGTGGCCCGGCAGGGGGCGCAGAACGCGCTGGAGAACTGGACGAGGGTCGCCCGCTCGCCCAGTGACCCGTCGAGTTCCGCGGCTGTCAGCCGCTGCCCGCCGTCCGTGGCCCGCACCCGGTCCTCCAGCTCTACGTTCCAGTTCCGCCTGTTCCCCTCAGCTTTGCAGCGCCGCCGGGGCGCCCGTGATTCCCGCGCGAGGCGGAAACAAGGCGGGGACAAGGCGGGGATCAGGACGGCAGTTCGCTCGGCAGGTCCAGGTGGGCCCGGTCGGGAGCCGCCCGGAGCGCGGCGAGCAGCGGCGGCGCGGGTACGGCGTGGACCAGCGGGGACTCGGCCTCTCCGAGGTGGGGCCGGACCGGCCAGGCCAGTCGCTCCTCGTCCAGCGAGAAGGCGGCGTCGACGAGACCGGGGATGTTGCCGCGGGCGTCGATCCGCGCCCAGCGCGTGCGGCCGGGCAGCAGCAGCGCGTTGAGCCCGTGCAGGACCGGCTGGGTCCCGTCGTCCTCGGTGAGCCGCTGGTAGCACAGCCCGGCCGGGATGCCCCCGGCCCGCAGCAGGGCGGCCAGCGCGTGGGACTTGGCGTGGCAGATGCCGGTGCGCTGCTCCAGCACGTCCGAGGCGCGCCAGGTGACCCGCGGGTCGCCGGCGTCGGCGGAGTGCGGCACGGTGTCGCGGACGAACTCGTACGCCGCCTTCGCATAGTCATACGGCTCGGGGGCGGCGGACCGCAGCCGCGCCGCGGTCTCCCGGATCAGCGGGTGCTGGTGGTCGATGGCCTCGTCGGCCGCCAGATAGGCGGCCGGGTCGGCGGCCACGGGAATCGGCTCCATGACGCGGAGCCTAGGCGGCCACCGACCCGACCATCAATGTATTTACGGCTCACTGCATAGTCATGCGGCAGCAGGGGTGCCGCGGCTCAGCCGGCCATCTCCTCCGCGATGGCGGCGGCGAAGCCGTCCACGTCCGCCTCGGTGGTGTCGAAGGCGCACATCCACCGCACCTCGCCGGTCGCCTCGTCCCAGAAGTAGAAGCGGTAGCGCTTCTGCAGCCGCTCGCTGACCTCGCGGGGCAGCATCGCGAAGACCGCGTTGGACTGCACCGGCCGCAGCACGGTCACCCCGTCCACGTCCCGCACCGCCTGCTCCAGCCGCCGGGCCATGGCGTTGGCGTGCGCGGCGCTGCGCAGCCACAGGTCGCCGGAGAGCAGCGCCTCGAACTGGACCGAGACGAACCGCATCTTGGACGCCAGCTGCATCGACATCTTGCGCAGGTACCGGATCGAGCGGACCCGCTCGGGGCTGAGCACCACCACGCACTCGCCGAGCAGCAGGCCGTTCTTGGTGCCCCCGAAGGACAGCAGGTCGACCCCGGCGTCGGTGGTGAACGCCGCCAGCGGCACGCCGAGGGTGGCCGCCGCGTTCGCGATGCGGGAGCCGTCCATGTGCACGGTCATGCCCAGCTGGTGCGCGTGGTCGCAGATCGCCCGGATCTCCCCGGGCGCGTAGCAGGTGCCCAGTTCGGTGGTCTGGGTGAGCGAGACGACCTGCGGCTGCGCGCGGTGCTCGTCGTCGAAGCCGTACGCCTGCCGGTCGATCAGCTCCGGCGTGAGCTTGCCGTCCTCGGTGGGGACGGTGAGCAGCTTGAGGCCGCCGACCCGCTCGGGCGCGCCGCACTCGTCGACGTTGATGTGCGCGGACTCGGCGGTGATCACCGCGCCCCAGCGCTCGGTGACGGCCTGCAGCGCGGTCACGTTGGCCCCGGTGCCGTTGAAGACGGGGAACGCCTCCGCGGTCGGGCCGAAGTGCGCGCGGAAGACGTCCTGGAGGTGCGCGGTGTACACGTCCTCGCCGTAGGCGACCTGGTGGCCGCCGTTGGCGAGGGCGAGCGCGGCGAGCACCTCGGGGTGCACGCCCGCGTAGTTGTCACTGGCGAACCCGCGCACCTGCGGGTCGTGCCGCCGTACGGCGTCGGTGGCGGGCTGTCCGGTCACGTCCGGGGTGTCCGGGTCGGTCGGGTCGGTCACGGTCGGGGCGTCAGCCACTGTCGGGTCCCGTTCACTTCCTTGGGGCTTGCGTTCCACACGTCGGCGATCGCCTGGGCGAGGTCGTGGACGTCGGTGAAGCCGGCGAATTTGGCGTTGGGGCGCTGGGCCCGCAGCTCATCGTGCACCAGTGCCTTGATCACCAGAACGGTGGCCGCCGCGGTGGGGCCGTCGTCCGGGCCGAGCTTGCGGAACGAGTCGCCGAGGGCGAGCGTCCACGCCTCGGCGGCCGCCTTGGCGGCGGCGTAGGCCGCGTTGCCCGCGGTGGGCGCGCTGGCGCCGGCCGCGCTGATCAGCACGTACCGGCCGCCGGGGCTGCGCATCAGGCCGTCGTGGAACGCCAGCGAGGTGTTCTGGACGGTGCGGATCAGCAGCTCGTGCAGCGCGTCCCAGTCCGCCAGCTCGGTCTCCGGGAACGACGCGGAGCCGCGCCAGCCGCCGACCAGGTGCACCAGGCCGTCCACCCGGCCGTGGTCCTTCTCGATCCGGCCGGCCCAGTCCTGGGTGGCCTCCAGGTCGAGCAGGTCCACGATCTCACCGGTGATGTCCGCGCCGCCCGCGTCGTAGCGCGCCGCGTCGACCGACTCGGCGAGCCGTCCCGGGTCGGCGTCGGCCGCGATCACGTGCCCGCCGGCCCGCGCGAGCCGCTGCAGTACCGCGCGCCCGGCCGGTCCGCCGGCGCCCGCCACCGCGATCACCGCGCCGTCGAGCCCGCCCGCATAGGTGTCCGTCGTCATCTCCGCCTCCTCGCCCGCACCGGTCATGCGACGCCTCGCAGCGCGCTGTCGCCGGTGATGCCCTTGGTCGAGGCGATCACCTCACGGAGCTTCTTCGCAAGGGCCTCGTAGAACATGCTGAGCGGAAACTCGTCCGCGAGCACGTCGTCCACCAGCTTGCGCGGCGGGAGCGACAGATCAAGGGCGTCGGGGCCCTTGGCCCAGACCGAGCCGGGATGCGGGGAGAGGTACGTCGCGACCAGTTCGTAGGCGGCGAACCAGTGCACGAGCTTGGGGCGGTCGATGCCGTCCCGGTAGAGCGTTTCGATCTCGGCGCAGAGCTGGTTGGTGACCTGCGGTGCGCGCTCCCAGTCGATGTGCAGGGTGTTGTCCGTCCAGCGTACGGCGTCGTGCTTGTGCAGGTACGCGAAGAGCAGCTGGCCGCCGAGCCCGTCGTAGTTGCGGACCCGCTCGCCGGTGACCGGGAAGCGGAACAGCCGGTCGAAGAGGATGGCGTACTGCACGCCCAGGCCCATCGGGTGGCCCTCCGCCTGCAGCGTGACGGCCTCCTTGAAGCTCGTCAGGTCGCAGCGCAGCTCCTCCAGGCCGTACATCCAGAACGGCGCCCGCTGCTTGATCATGAACGGGTCGAACGGCAGGTCGCCGTGGCTGTGGGTGCGGTCGTGGATCATGTCCCAGAGCACGAAGGTCTGCTGGGCCAGCTCCTGGTCCTCGACCAGGCGGGCGGCCTCCTCGGGCAGCTCCAGCCCGAGGGTCTCGACGGCGGCGGCGCTCACCCGGCGGAAGCGGGCGGCCTCGCGGTCGCAGAAGATCGCGCCCCACGTCCAGCGCTCGGGGGCCTCGCGGACCGCCACGGTCTCCGGGAACAGCACGGCGGAGTTGGTGTCGTAGCCCGGGGTGAAGTCGGCGAAGGTGATCGGCACGAACAGCGGGTTGTCGTAGCGGGTGCGCTCCAGCTCGGCCAGCCAGTCCGGCCACACCACGTCGAAGACCACGGCTTCGAGGTTGCGGTCCGGGTTGCCGTTCTGGGTGTACATCGGGAAGACGACGAGGTGCTGCAGGCCGTCGCGGCGGTTCTGCGCGGGCTGGAAGGCCAGCAGCGAGTCCAGGAAGTCGGGGACGCCGAAGCCGCCGTCGGCCCAGCGGTGCAGGTCCGCCACCAGCGCCTGGTGGTAGGCCGCGTCGTGCGGCAGTTCGCCGGACAGCTGCTCGACCGCGTCGACGACGCGCCCCAGGGTCTTGGCGGCGTCCTCGCGGCTGGGCGCGTTCTCGGCCTCGAAGTCGATCGAGCCGTCCTTGCGCTGCCACGGCCGGATCGCCTCGACGGCCTGCTTCAGCACCGCCCATTGGGGGTGGCCGGTGACTCCCTCGCCGGACGTCCCGCCCTCACCGCGCGTCGTCGGCAAAAGAATTTCACTCATGACCCCTCCTCCACAAAAGAACTTGTCGTCCCGCCCACCGTAGCTGCGCCCACCGGCATCGATCAAGGGGAGCCGGTGGAGATCATGCGGCAACTTGGGGGTGCAGCCGGTGTTTTTCCTGCGAGTTCCCCGGAACGGGCGAGGAAAACGCGCACAATCCCCGGGGAGCGGGTACGGGGAGCGAACGGACCCATAGCGGCCGCAGCGGCACGCGACGCCGGCGCGTCACGGCGTGTTCGGCCCGGCGTCGCCGGCTCTCGCTAGGGTGCGGGCCATGAGCTTCCTCACCGTCGGTCACCGCGGCGTCATGGGCGTGGAGCCCGAGAACACGCTGCGCTCGTTCCGCCGCGCCCAGCAGGCCGGCATGGACCAGATCGAGCTGGACCTGCACCTGAGCAAGGACGGCGCGCTGATCGTCATGCACGACCCGGACGTGGACCGCACCACTGACGGCAGCGGCGCGATCCGCGACCTGACCCTGGAGGAGATCCGCGCCCTGGACGCGGGACGGGGCGAGCGCGTGCCGGTCTTCGAGGAGGTCCTGGACGCGGTGGACCGGCCGCTGCAGGCCGAGATCAAGGATGTGGCCGCCGCCCGCGTGCTGGCCGGCGTGCTGCGCGAGCGCGGCGAGCAGGACCGCGTGAGCGTGCTGTCGTTCCACGACGAGGCGCTCGCCGAGATCCACGCGCTGCTGCCGGAGGTGCGCACCGTGCTGGTCGCGAGCGACCTCGGGCCGCACATCGTGCCGCGCGCCCAGGCGGTCGGCGCGCGCCTGGTCAGCCTGGACCTCACGCAGCTCAACCTGGACACCGTGCGCCGCTGCCACCGGGCCGGTATCGCCGTGATGGCGTGGAGCGTCAACTCCGCGCAGGACTGGGCGCTGGTGCGGGCGCTCGGCCTGGACGGCGCGGCCACCGACCTGCCCGAGGAGCCGGCCGCCTGATCCGCGGCCCGGGCGCAGACCCGGGCCCACGCCGCCCGGGCCCGGCCGCGGGCGCGGTGCCGGTCCGCGGCGGCGGGTCCGGGGTCAGCCGAGCCGCTTGGTGAGCAGCTCGAACTCCAGGTCGTCGCGGGTGGGCAGCCCGAACCGCTCGTTCCCGTACGGGAACGGGCTGGTCTCACCGGTGCGCGCGTAGCCGCGGCGCACATACCAGGCGATGAGGTCCTCGCGGACCGAGATGACGGTCATGTGCATCTCGGTCACCCCCCACTCGTCGCGGGCGAACCGCTCGGCCTCGGCGATGATCAGCTTGCCGAGCCCCGCGCCCTGGAGCGTCGGCCGGACGGCGAACATCCCGAAGTAGGCGTGCTCCCCGCGGTGCTCCAGCTGGCAGCAGGCCACCAGTTCGCCCGCGCTCTCGACCGCGACCAGGCGGCTGGCGGGCTTCTCGATGACGGCGAGCACGCCGGCGGGGTCGGTGCGCTGCCCTTCCAGGATGTCGGCCTCGGTGGTCCACCCGGCCCTGCTGTCGTCGCCCCGGTAGGCGGACTCGATCAGCGCGACGAGCGCGGGCACGTCGTCGGCGGTGGCGGCGCGGAACGTGGGCTGAGCGGCGATGTCCATGGCGGTCAGGCTACCGAAGCGGCAGGGCGTGGCCCGAGGGCGTCCAGGCGCCCTCAGCGGGGGCCCTCTGCACTGCCGCCGACCTGCCGCCGACCTGCCGCCGACCTCGGTGCGGCTCCCCCCGCGGCCGCCCGGCTCAGCGGCAGTCGGCGAGCGCCGCGGCCAGGCGGCGCACCCCCTCGGTGACCTCCTCCGCGCCCGAGGTGTCGGCGAAGGTCACCCTGACGAAGGGCGCGGGCGCCTCGGCGGGGAAGTACGGGCGTCCGGCGGCGACGGCCAGGCCGCGGCGCAGGACGGCGGCGGTCAGCGCGGTCTCGTCGGTGCCGTCGGGCAGCGGCAGCCACAGGTGGTAGCCGCCCTGGGGAACGGCGGCCGGCGCGAGCGCGGGCAGCCGCTCGCGCAGGGCCGCGACCATCGCGTCCCGCCGCTCCCGCAGCCCCGCGGCCACCGCCCGCAGATGGCGCGGCCACGCCGGCGCCCCGACGAGTTCCAGGGTGGCCTCCTGGAGCGGGCGGGGCACGAAGAAGCTGTCGACGACCTGGATGGCGCGCAGGCGCTCCAGCACCGGCCCGCGGGCGACGAGCGCGCCGATCCGCAGGCTCGGCGAGGTCGGCTTGGTCAGCGACGCGACGTGGACCACGGCGCCGTAGGGGTCGTCGGCGACCATCGGCGGCGGCAGCGGCCCGCCGTGGCCCAGCCGCCGGGCGAAGTCGTCCTCGATGACGAACGCGCCCGCGGCGTGGGCGATCTCGCGCACCTGGCGGCGCCGGGCGTCGGAGAGCACCACCGCGGTCGGGTTGTGGAACAGCGGCTGGCAGAGGAACGCGCGGGCGCCGCTGGCGGCGAAGGCGTCGGCGAGCAGGTCCGGGCGCACCCCTTCGCCGTCCACCGGGACCGGCACCGGCCGCAGGCCCGCCGCCCGGGCCGCCGCGAGCGCACCGGGATACGTCGGTGACTCCACCAGGACGGCGCCCCCGGGCGGCGCGAGGGCGTGCAGGGCCGTGGCGAGCGCCGCCTGCCCGCCCGCGGTCACGAGCACCTGCGCGGGCCCGACACCGGTCTCGCGGGCGAACCAGCTGCGCAGCGCCGCAAGCCCTTCGACGGGCGGCCGGTCCCACGCCCCGGGACGGCGGGCGGCCCGCGCCAGGGCTCCGCCGAGCGCCTGCTCGGGACGCAGCGACGGGTGCAGGTAGCCGCTGTGGAAGGCGATGACGCCGTCCGGCGCCGGGGCCAGGCAGGCCATCACCGGCGCGGCGTCCACCACGCGCGGCGCGGCGTCCGGGTCCTCGGCGGTGAGCGCGACCTGCTGCCACGACGTGTCCGCCGCCGGCCCGCTGGGCTCGCGCGCGGCGGCCCGGAACGTGCCGGCGCCGGGACGGGTGACGACCAGCCCTTCCGCGGCCAGCCCGGCGAGCGCCCGCGACACCGTCACCGGGCTGACGCCGAACCGGTCGACGAGCACCCGGCTCGACGGCAGCTTCTCACCCGGAGAGAAGCGGTGCAGCTCGCCGCGCAGGGCGTCGGCGACGACAGCCGCACTGCTATCGTTGTTCATGACAGCTGAGAATAGCGCTACTCCCACCGCCCCGATAGCGCTCGGCGGCACCGCACTCGCCTTCCTCGGGGTCGCGGCGTTCTCCCTGACCTTCCCGTCCACCCACTACGCGCTCTCCGGGTTCGGCCCCTGGTCGACGGTGAGCGTACGGGCGGTCCTGGCGGCAGCCGTCGCCGGCGCGTTCCTGGCCGCCGGGCGGGCGCCGGTGCCGGACCGGGCGCACTGGCCGGGCCTGGCGGTCGTGATCGGCGGCGTCGTCATCGGCTTCCCGCTGCTGACCACCCTCGCCCTGGTCTCCACCGGCACCTCGCACGCGGCGGTCGTGGTCGGCGCGCTCCCCTTGTGCACGGCCGCCCTCGGCTCGCTCCGCACCGGGGTGCGGCCGTCACGCACCTTCTGGGGCGCGGCTCTCGCGGGCGCGGCGGTGGTCGTCGCCTTCGCCCTCGGGCAGAGCGGGGGCGCACCCACCGGCGCCGACCTGTACCTGTTCGGCTCGCTGCTGGCCTGCGCGGCCGGCTACGTGGAGGGTGGGCGCCTCGCGTCGGTGATGCCCGGCTGGCAGGTGATCGGCTGGGCGCTGGTCGGCGCGCTGCCGCTGACGCTGCCCGCGGCGGCCGTCGCCGTCTCCCTGGAACCGGCGCACCTGACCGGGCAGTCGGTGGGCGGCCTGCTGTGGGTCTCGGTGGTCTCGCAGTTCCTGGGGATGCTGGTCTGGTACCGGGGAATGGCCCGCATCGGGGTGGCGAAGGCCAGCCAACTGCAGCTGGCGCAGCCCGTGCTGACGCTGGTGTGGTCCTCGGTGCTGCTGGGCGAGCACCTGGGAGCGGCGACGCTCCCGGCCGCGCTGGCGGTGCTGGTCTGCGTGGCCGTCACCCAGCGGGCGCGCTGACACCCGCGGCCGAGGGGGCGTTGCCCGCCCACGAGGAGACGGGCGTCGGTCCCCCGTGCCCGGCGGGCTCGTCGTCGCCACGTCCGGCAGTCGCCTCCTGCTCCACGTCCGACGCGCCGGCCCTCGCTCCTCGGAGCAATCGCGGGCGCGACCGGAGTGCGCGGGGCGCGCAGACGCGGCCACCGCACTCCCCCGGGTACCCCCCGGCCGAGGGGGCGTTGCCCGCCCACGAG